>JBCCDR010000015.1:0-16673 GCA_039030675.1 Pseudomonadota bacterium
CGATGACCGGGTGCACGGCCCCTCGGTTGGGCCGAACCGAACCCCGAAATCGCTTGGAGGCGACCCCGATGACCCGCAACGCAACCCTGAAAAAGCAGGATTGCAACAATAGCCGAGCCAGCTGCCACTAGAGCTGTGCCCTCCAGCATCGGAATATCCCACCGTTTGATAAGAGCTGTGTAACTGCCCCACATGACACCCGCTGCAATGAAGCAGGCAGCTCCACGCCACCAATCCTGGCTTAATCCAGACAGTTGGAATCCAACAAGCACAGCCAGTCCCGCGAACATAATCAGCGCACCCATTAATCGAGACATGCCCATTTTTTCTTTGAGCAATAACCCGCCCAGGAAGGATGCACTGACAAACACAGCGACCGGCGCAAACAACAGCCCGTGAGAAAGCGGTGCGAAGGCGTATCCACTGACCCCTGCCATCCCGAACAGTGGCCCTCCCAGGCAGACCAGAACAAGTAAGCGTGGCAGCGAAGCCGATGACGGAGCTCCGCGCAGACAAATCTTTGTCGCGATTGGGATGGCGATGATGCCCGGAACTGCGAATCGCAAGAATGTCAGCGTTTCAGCCGACATCCCTGCATCAATACCAGATTTGGCGGCAACATTATAACTGGCCCAACACAGAACTGTGAGTACAGCCATCATGAGTCCGGTCGAGATGTTTTTAGAGGCAGTCATCCTTCGTCTCCTTAAACGGTGAAGACCGAAGACTTGCCTCCTTGAATATATAATGAGAAATACTAATAAAATCTCATTTTTATAACGAGAAGGTATAGTTTGTGGAACTTCGGCATCTCCGCTACTTTGTTGCAGTGGCCGAATATGGCGGCATCAGCCACGCTGCAGAACGGCTCCGGGTTGCGCAGCCGGCCGTGTCACGGCAGATCCAAGATCTTGAAGCCGAACTTGGGGCTCCCCTCCTATTGCGAGAGGGGCGGCGGGTGTATCTTACTGATGCCGGGCGCAGCTTCGCGGACAACGCCCGCAAGATCCTCGCGGACGCCGAAATTGCAGCTGACGAGGCACGGAGGATAGCCAAAGGGACAGCTGGGGAAATCCGCATCGGACTTCTTGAAAGTGCCGCATGGGCAGGCCATCTGCCTTTGGCCTTAAACAGATATGCACGCGCCTTTCCAGATGTCCGCATGATCATTGAACCCATGGGATCAGTTCAGCAAATTGATGCCATCCTGTCAGACGAGCTCGATGTTGCGTTTGCTTACCGCCAAGATAATTTGAACGAAGCGACACTGAACGTCGTCTCATTGCGGCAGGATGATGTTGTGTTGGCCGCATCGACGGATTTGGTGTTTGACCGTGATGGTCAGCTTGAGCTGGAAGATATTGATGGACTGCCGCTCGTAATGTTTCCGCGTATGGCTGCTCCAGCCTATTATGACCGTCTGTTTCAAGCGCTGCGTGATATAGGTCTCAAGCCTTATGTGGTGCAGGAGGTACAAACGGAGAGCACTATGCTGAGTCTTGTCTCAGCGGGTGTTGGCTGTGCATTCGTTAACGCCACAAACATCCAGCGTCCACCGCGGCGTGTGCAATTTCGCCAGGTGAAAGGCCTGTCGGTTCCGATCGAATTTTTATGTGTAACACGAAAACGTCCAGGAATTTTAACGCAGTCACTCCTAGATATCGTCACACAAATTGATGCCTAAAAAGTATTAAAATCATAATTTATTGAAATTTTTTATTATCAGTCAAGTCAGTCACAACGTCTCCATCACATCAAGAAATGGAGATGACCCATGGAAAAAGTATCTTTCCCAATCAACGACGTCACTTTGGTAGGAGATTTGTATGGCGCAGGCGATACGCCTCGGCCTGCAGTCGCCATTATCGGCCCAATGACATACCAAAAGGAGCAGGCGCCAACTCAATATGCAAAGCGACTGGCTGAAAAGGGCTTTGTTGCGCTCGCCTATGACAGCCGATATCGCGGAGAAAGCGGCGGTTCCCCACGTGCATGGGAGAACCCGGCGCACAAAGTTGAAGATCTGAAAGCCGCCATCGCCTACTTGAAATCACGGCCAGATGTAGATGCAGACCGCGTGTTCATCCTGGCCATTTGTCAGGGCAGTTCAGAAGCCTTTCGCGCTGCTGCTGAGCTTGGCGATGACGTACGCGGATTAGCGACCATTGCTGGCCACTACAGGGATCACGACGGCGACATCGCTTGGCTCACCCAAGAGGGGCTTACTGCCCGTTTAGCAGCTGGAGAAGCGGCAAAAGCCAAATTCGAAGCCACAGGTGACGTAGACTATGTGAAGGGCGTTGATCAGACAGACATGAATGTCGGCATGCCAGGCGACTTTGTCTGGGAATGGTACCAGCCTTGGGCAGACCGTGGCATCTGGGAGAACCGGTACGCTGTCATGAGCGATGCTGATCTACTCGAGTTTAATTCCATCGACGTTGCCGATCAACTTACTGCTCCATGGCTGATGATCCATGGTGACAACTGCTTCATTCCCGATGCCGCCCGGCGTCATATGGCCGCCGTTCCAGACACCACGAAAACCAAAACGATTTGGGCTGAAACACCGCACCTTGCTTACTATGATCAAGCCGACATCATCGACCAGGCAACAGCAGACGTTGTCGACTGGTTCAAAGCAGCCTAAGCGACGTCACGAGTATTCGACATTGGTCGGGGCGATAAAGGCGCTCCGACCAATTTTAGGTCGGATGCGCCTGAATGCCTAGCAAGATTACACGATCACATTAGTTGGCAAAACGAAGTAAGCCAACTTACATGGACCGACTGTTGTTTTACGCATCCGCACCCAGTGTCCGCAAAGCCTCAGACCTCACCGTTCCGCGAGCTCGTCCGTCATTCATATTATCCGGCTACTAAGCGAATTGACGCTTAACGGACGACCGTGGCTTCGACCGTCAATGGTTCGTTTGGCCTATGCTGGTGTAATGCACCTATCGCGCGAAAACAGGGTCTCTGAGTGCACTGAGACGCATCTGGCCCCTTTTGTGTTTAGCGCGTGGGCTCAGGTTCGCCATCACCGCGATAATCATAAAAGCCGCGCTTGGTCTTCTGGCCAAGCCAGCCGGCTTCCACATATTTTACCAGCAGCGGGCAAGGCCGGTATTTGCTGTCTGCCAGGCCTTCATAGAGCACCTGCATGATGCTCAGGCAGGTATCCAGCCCAATAAAGTCAGCCAGCTGCAGCGGGCCCATGGGATGGTTGGCGCCCAGCTTCATGGCCGCGTCAATGGAGCCGACGGAGCCAACGCCTTCATAGAGCGTATAGACCGCCTCATTGATCATCGGTACCAGGATGCGGTTGACGATGAAAGCGGGGAAATCTTCAGAATTCACAACGATCTTGCCGAGGTCTTTGGCAAGCGTGGTGACGTTGGTGAAGGTTTCTTGATCGGTCTGAATACCGCGAATGACTTCCACCAGCTTCATGAGCGGCACGGGGTTCATGAAGTGCATACCCATGAACTTCTCAGGGCGATCCGTCACGGAGGCGAGGCGTGTGATCGAGAGGGACGACGTATTGGTCGCAATCACTGCGCTGGACTGCAGATCCTTACACAAGGTCTCCAAGATTTGCTTTTTAACGTCTTCATTCTCGGTGGCCGCTTCGACCGCGATATCCACATGATTAAGCGCTGCAATGGTATCGACAGGCTCAATACGCGCGAGAGCGGCGTCCATATCCTCCTGGGTGATCAGAGATTTTGCGACTTGGCGGCGCAGATTGTAGGCAATTGTCTCTTTGCCGCCGGTTGCGCGCGCGAGGTCAAGGTCAGACAGCACGACGTCCAAACCAGCCAGTGCCGCCACATGAGCAATCCCGTTGCCCATCTGCCCGGCGCCTATAACACCCATACTCTTCATGGCTTACGCCCCCTCATTCTCTCGCACTTAACAGGCGAGAGTGTCACTTTTTGCTGCACTGCGATACAGGTCAGGGCGAAATGGCTATCGTGCCAATCCGCCCTGCGCAAGGTTTTTTACAGTGAAACAGGCCTTTGCTAGATCTTGCTGGTCAACTCAGGAACGGCCTCAAATAGGTCTGCAACCAAGCCATAGTCAGCCACAGAGAAGATTGGTGCTTCTTCATCTTTGTTGATGGCGACGATGACTTTTGAGTCTTTCATGCCTGCCAAATGCTGGATAGCGCCGGAGATGCCCACGGCAATATAGAGTTGCGGTGCAACAATTTTGCCGGTTTGGCCCACTTGATAGTCATTGGGCACATAGCCAGCATCCACCGCTGCGCGCGAGGCGCCAACAGCCGCGCCCAGCTTGTCAGCAAGCGCTTCAATGATGTTGAAGTTCTCACCAGAGCCCATGCCGCGGCCGCCGGAGACGATGATGTCCGCTGCCGTGAGTTCAGGACGGTCAGATTTTGACAGCTCCTGGCCGATAAAGCTGGATTTGCCTGAGTCAGCGCCGCCGCCAACAGCTTCAACAGCAGCGCTGCCGCCTTCGGCATCCGCTTTTTCAAAGCCGGTTGTGCGTACGGTGATAACTTTTTTCGCCGCATCCGTTTGCACGGTAGCAATGGCATTGCCGGCATAGATTGGGCGCTCAAAGGTATTGGCGTCCACCACGGCGGTGATGTCGGAGATTTGCGGCACATCCAGCTTTGCAGCCACGCGCGGCAGGACGTTTTTACCGGTCGTATTGGCGCTTGCCAGCACGGCATCATAGCCATCCATCAAGCCGGTGATGAGCGGGGCCACATTCTCTGCTAAATCATGGGCGTAGATGTCATCATCAGCCACCAAGACTTTCGAGACGCCTGCGACTTTCGCTGCCTGTTCAGCCGCGCCGCCGCAATCCTTACCGGAGACGAGGATATGAATATCGCCGCCCATGGCAGCGGCCGCGCTCACCACATTTAAGGTGCCATCGCGCAGGCTTGCATTGTCGTGGTCTGCAAAAACAAGAATGGTCATGAGAGCACTCCTTCTTTCTTCAAGGCCTCAACCAGCGTGTCGACATCTTCGACTTTGATGCCAGCTTCGCGCTTGGGCGGCTCGGTGACTTTGAGGGTTTTGAGTTGCGGGGCGAGGTCGACGCCATAATCGCTGCCGCTTTTCTCATCAATCGGCTTCTTCTTGGCCTTCATGATGTTGGGCAGGCTTGCGTAGCGCGGCTCATTCAGGCGCAGGTCGGTGGTGATAATGGCTGGCAGGCTGAGTTTGATGGTCTCAAGACCGCCATCAATCTCGCGCGTGACCGTCACATCGCCATCGCCGGGTTTAACTTCAGAGGCAAAGGTGGCCTGCGGATAATCCAGCAGCGCTGCGAGCATCTGGCCGGTTTGGTTGGCGTCATTATCAATGGCTTGTTTGCCAAGGATGATGAGCTGCGGGTTTTCTGCCTCTGCGATGCCTTTAAGCACTTTGGCAACAGCAAGCGGCTCAATATCGGTCTCATCAGAGGTCACGAGAATGCCGCGGTCTGCGCCCATGGCCAGACCGGTACGAATGGTCTCTTGAGCTTGTTTCGGGCCGATAGACACCAGCACGATTTCATCAACAGCGCCGGCTTCTTTCAGCCGCACAGCCTCTTCAACGGCGATTTCGTCAAAAGGGTTCATGGACATCTTCACGTTGGCCAGCTCGACCCCCGTTTGGTCCGGCTTGACCCGCACCTTCACATTGTAATCGACAACCCGTTTAACGGGCACCAGAACCTTCATGACGTTGTATCTCCCTTATTATGGTGTAGGTCGCCATGCATCGCGACAACCAAGCGTGGACCGTGGCATATCGTAGGCGATGAGCGCGAGTCAAATAACCTCCGCTTTATGCGCCAAAAGGTCTTTTTTTGCTTGGAAAGGAAAGCCCGCAGTGGCGTTACCGATTGGCGCCGGGAACCCACAGGACATCGCCTTGGGCGCGGGCGTTTACAAACCGGCTGAGCACAAAGAAATGGTCAGACAAGCGGTTCATATAGCGCAGGGCCGCTGGGTTGATGGCTTCACCATCCATGGCCAGCGTAATGGCGCGTTCTGCCCTGCGTGCCACCGTGCGGGCGAGATGCAAATACGCTGCTGCTGCATCACCGCCCGGCAATACGAAACTCTTGAGCGGCTCTAGTGACGCGTTCATCTCGTCAATTTCCGCTTCCAGCCGTTCCACTTGGCTGGGCTGGACGCGCAGCTCCATCTCGCCGCCTTCGAAATTCTCGCCTGGCGTGGCCAAATCAGCGCCCACATCGAACAGGTCATTCTGAATACGCGAGAGCATGGCGTCCACATCCTCAGCGGCATGCAGGCGGGCAAGGCCGACAGCAGCATTGGTCTCATCGACCGTGCCATAGGCATCAATGCGCGCGTCATGCTTGACCCGGCGTGAGCCATCGACCAGGGAGGTTTTCCCTTTATCGCCGCCCTTGGTGTAGATTTTCGTGAGTTCAACCATGCGCTGCTGCAATCCTAATTCGAGGGTTTTAAGTGGCCGCCATGGCCAGCATGATCAGCACCAAGATGACCGTGATGGCCTGCGCGGCCACCCGTGCTTGCATCATCTTATTGGAGGCTTTGCCGGTCATATCCGTGCCGCGCGCCATGGTGATGATGCCGGCAACCAAAATACCAGCCGTGATCACGGCGGCAGCAATAACAAGGGTGAGCATCATGGGCGGGGGTGCCTTCTTTTGTGTTGCGCGGCAGCCTTTAGCAAGCTGGGCGCATAAAGGCCATATGGGCCGCGCGCACAAAAAACCAAAAAGCCGCGTCGCTTTGCCTCGAACCATTGCAGCGCTCGGCCTAAATCCCGTAGTCTAGCGAGATGGCTCACCCCTTTGCGATTGCCCGGCGCGCGGCGCTGAAAGCCCTTGGGCTTGGCGCTGTAAGTGTCGCCGCTCAGGCGCAAGACGAGCTGGCCGCGCCTGTCCCGCTGTTCCAGCATGGAATTGCCAGCGGTGACCCACTGTCGGACCGCGTCATCATCTGGACCCGCGTGACGGTGTACGACCAAAGCGAAAGCGTGCCGGTGCTGTGGCAGGTGGCCGAAGATGTGACGTTTGAGGCCATTGTCGCAAGCGGAGACGCTGTCGCTCTGCCAGCGCGCGATTATACCGTCAAAATCGATGCTACGGGGCTGAAGCCAGGTACGCGCTATTATTACCGCTTTCTCTGCCGCGGGCAGACCTCGCCACTGGGCGCCATGAAGACCCTGCCGGTGGGGGATGTGGACGCCTTCACCGTCGCCAGCTGTTCCTGCGCCAACTACCCCTTCGGCTTTTTCAACGCTTATCGCGAGATGGCAGCCGACCCGGATATCGATCTCGTGATCCATCTGGGCAACTACATCTACGAATATGGCAACAACCGCGCCTTCGTGCCCGAGGATGTGCCGCTCAGCCGCGTTGCGCCGCCGGATCGGGAAGCGTCGACACTCAGCGACTACCGCCTGCGCTATGCCACCTACCGCGAAGACCCAGACTTGCAAGCGGTGCATGCGGCCCATCCCTTCTTGGTGATTTGGGACGACCATGAAAGCGCTGACGATGCTTGGACGGGCGGGGCCAACAACCACCAGCCCGATAAGGAAGGCCCCTGGGAAGAGCGCCGCGCGGCCGCCTTGCAGGCCTGGGAAGAGTGGATGCCCACCCGGGCCGATGTCCGCCGGCCCTGGCGCAGCTTTGATTTCGGCAACTTAGCGCGCATCGTGTTGCTTGATACGCGGCTGTGGGGCCGCGACAAGCAGCTCAGCTATGAGAGCGATTTCTCCCCGCGCACCATCGCCATGGACGTGACCGACGCGCAAAACCCCAAACCCCTGATGACGCCAAATGCCCGCGCGACCCGCGCTGCGACCCAGATTGAGCGGCTGGCGGTGCCCTTTGACCTGCGGCAGAACCCGCCGCGGCCGCTGCTTGACCTGGACGTGATCCGCTCCTTCGATCCAGCCAGCGCGCCGCCGTATCTGGCTTATTTGCCCGATGTGGGCGGGTTTCGTGAAAAGCTGGAAGACCCTTCGCGCACCTTGCTGGGCACAGAGCAAGAGGCCTGGCTTGGCCCGCAGTTGGATGGCTCGAAAAAACGCGGCCAGACCTGGCAAATCATCGCCCAGCAAATCTTAATGGCGCGCATCAACATCCCCTTAGAGACCCGCGCCTATGCCCCCAAAGTCAAAGGCTTCTTTAAAGGCCGGGTGCGCCGCTGGGGCGAGCTGGCCAGCTATGGTTTGCCGCTGAGCATGGACACCTGGTCAGGCTATCCGGCCGCGCGCGAGCGGCTTTATGGCCAGGCCCGGCAATATGCGCGCAATGTCGTGGTGCTGACCGGCGATTCGCACCATAGCTGGGTCAACCAGCTGGCTGACAAGCGCGGGCCTGTGGGCTGGGAGGTGGCCACCGGCGCAATCGCCTCGCCTGGCTTTGAACAATATATGCCCGCGCCGCCAGACCAAGTGGCCAGCGCCATGAAACGCGCCTCGCCGGACGTGCAGTATATGGACGCTGAGCACCGCGGCTTTACCACCGTGCGCTTCACCCAAACGCAAGCGGAGGTCACGCTGCACCATGTGAGCACTGTGAGCAGCCGCAGCTATACCATGTTGCCGCCGATCAAATTCATCATCGAGGCTGGCGAGGCGCCCGCTGCTGCGACCCTGCAGCCGCTCGCCTAATGTGGGCCTAATGTGGGATCGGCGCAGCGTTTCGGTAGGGCTGGGTGCCTTCGCGATTGGATGTACCGCCCAGGAAAGCATGGCCATGAAAGACGCTCCCCTTATCATTGCACACCGCGGCGCAAGCGGTTTGCGGCCTGAACACACGCTTGAAGGCTATAAGCTGGCAGCGCAACTGGGCGCGGACGTGATTGAACCGGACCTGGTGTTCACCAAAGATGGCCACCTCATCTGCCGCCACGACCGGTATTTGTCGGGCAGCACCAATGTGGCTGACAAACCGGACTTTGCTGACCGGAAGAGACCGGACCCGCAGCGACCAGAGCCCGATTGGTATGCGGAAGACTTCACGCTGGCGGAGATCCAAACCCTCAAAGCGCGCCAGCCCTTCCCGGGCCGTGACACGGGCTACGATGACATGTTCGCCATCCCCACCTTCGCCGCGCTTTTAGAATTGGCGAAAAACGAAGGCTGGCGCCTGTGCCCTGAAGCAAAACAACCAGCCATCGCTGCAGCAAACGGACATGATTTCAACGCGGCCCTAGAGCCCTTCTTTGAGGCCGCGCAAAGCGGTGAGATTGGGCCAAGCTACATCCAGTGTTTTGACGCCAGCTGGCTGAAAACCATCGCGAAAATGGACAATATGGAACGCGTTCAGTTGCTTTATCTGCCGAGCGGCCAAAGCATAGATATCAGCGCGCTCTCGGCACAGTGTGACGCCATTGGGCCCAATAAAGACGCCCTTTTAGCGCCGTCCACGCTGCAGCAAGATGCCAAAGCGCAAGGCCTGAAAGTCTATCCCTGGACCTTCCGCTCCGACCAGCTGCCAGACGGCTATGTAAGCCTGCAAGAAGAGTATGAGACATTCTTCAAACTGGGCGTCGACGGCTTGTTCTCTGACCACACCGCTGACGCCGTTAAAGCCCGGTCTGCCTGGCGGGAGACGCATTGATCGAAATTTGCGAACACAGCGTTCGTTGTTTCCGATTGAGCTCACATACCGCTCACATAAACGTGATTGTTCAGTTACCGTGAACATGCCTATGACAGTTTCATGCCTTCTTGGCCAGGCGATGTCGGGCTATCTAACGGGCAAGCAAATGAGCGCTGGCACATACCCCCGAGAGCCGGCGCAGAGAACAGGAGATACGATCATGGCCAACGCATATGTAGCCCCAGCACAACGCCCCCAAAGCCTGAGCGAAAGCGTCACGAAACTTGTCCGCGACAATGTCATTCGCGTTGGTGTCGTGCTCATGGGTATGACCCTATTCATCGCAGCGGCAGAAGCCAAAACGCCGATCAATGAGATTGACCTGACCAACCTGCCTGGCCTGGTCAGCCAAGTCGCTCAGCAAAGCGCCCATGACCGCAGCGCTGGCCTCATTTCCATGGAGAGCGCCAATGGCCCTTATGTGGTGCGCCACTATCTGCCCAGCGATGACTTCGCCGCCCAATCAGCGCCAAGCAACCTGCTGAACTCCCCAGCAGCGCGCTTTTTGGCAAACCAACTGAACTAAAACGCGGTTGCCGCGTAGAACAAAGTGATACCACCATAGCCTGCTGGCTGCGTCTGCCCCCTCCCCTGAACGCGCAGCCAGCAGGTTTTTTCTTACCCTTTTTAAACCTCCTCACTGGCAAAAGCAGTTTTGCCTTGGCAAATCGCCAAGAAAGCCGCTAACAGGCGCACTCAACCCAGCGCAATCATGTGAGGAAGGAGCCAGCCGACGATGGCTGATGAAACCAAAGACACCGCAACCGACGCAGCACAGACCAATGGACAAGACGCTCCGCGCTTGCCGATGTTCTTCAATACCCTCGAGCCGCTGAACCACCGCGATCATAAAGACCTATGCTTGGCTGATACGCCTAATTTTGAGTTCGCCAAGGAAGCCCATTTGGTGCCGCTGCTGGCCGAAGAATTCCCCGTCGCCCAGCGCTTCTTCCCCATCGTGTTTGACAGCCAAGGCATTGGCCAGCCCATCGCCATCATGGGCCTGCGCCAAGGGATTAACAGCTATGTAGAAGATGACGGCGGCTGGAAGAAGGATGTGTACATCCCTGCTTATATCCGCCGCTATCCCTTCATGCTGGCGCGCCTGCGCGAGGGCGATGACAAGCTAAGCCTGTGCCTTGACCCGGGCGCAAAAATCGTCCGCAAAACCGGCGAGCGCAAGCTGTTTGACGGCGAGGAAGGCAGCCAGCTGACCAAAGATATTCTCACCTTCTGCGAGCGCTATGAGCGCGGCGCTGCGCAAACCCGGCTCTTCTGCGAAAAACTCGCCGAGCTTGAATTGCTGCGCGAAGGCGAAGCCGTCGTCCAAAGCGGTGATAAGCCCACCCGCTTCTCTGGCTTCCGCATTGTCGATGAAGAAAAACTGCGCGGCTTAAAGCAGAAGACAGTCTCCGAGCTGCATCAGAACGGCACCTTGGCTGTCCTGCACGCTCATCTCTTCAGCATGGCATTGTTTCAAACCATGATCCCCAATGAAATGGGCATCGGCGGCCCGGCAGCCCCTGCTGCCAGCTAGGTGCCGCAAAAGGTCTGGTGCACAATCTCATTTGGCAAAGGCGGCTGCGCGTAAATCTCCGCGCCGTCCTGTGTCTCATAGGGGCGTGACAGGACTGTATTCAGCGCATGGAAGGGGCCATCGTCGGCCTCATCCACGCTGGCGCGGATGGCTTTTTCCACTTGGTGATTGCGCGGAATATAGGCTGGGTTCACCTTCAGCATAGCCGCTCTGCGCTCGAGAACGCCGCCCTCGCCCCAGCGCTGCGCCAGGGTTTTCAGCGCATCATCTTGGGTCATATCGATGGCGTTATGGCTGAGCGCGCGGAAGGTGTTGGTGAAATCGCGCAAGTCCTGCGCCATCCACCCCAAGACAGCTGCGATGAGGCTTTCATCGTCCTCGCTTGGGTCTTTCAGCCCTAGTTTTACGCGGAAGGCCTCCAGATAGGCGGCTTTGAACAGGCCGCCAAAGCCATCCACGATCTCCTGTGCAGTCGATACAGCCGTGTCTTCATCCTCACTCAGCAGGGGCAAGAGCGCAGAGGCAAGGCAGGCCAGGTTCCAATGGGCGATCGGCGCTTGGTTTTGATAGGCGTAGCGGCCTTGCCGGTCGATGGAGCTATACACCGTCTCGGGGTCAAACCCATCCATGAAGGCGCAGGGGCCATAGTCAATGGTCTCGCCGGAGATGGCCATATTATCAGTGTTCATGACGCCATGAATGAAGCCGAGGCTCATCCATGTTGCAATGAGGTGGGCTTGGCGCTCGACGGTGCGGCGCAAGAGGAAGGCAGCGGCCTCAGGGCTCTCTAAGCCTGCTTCGCTGGGGTCTAACCTCTTGATGCAAAAGGCAACAAGCGCCGAGAGCGCGTCATTGTTTTTCTGCGCAGCAAAGTGCTGGAAGGTGCCAACGCGCACATGGCTGCGGGCCACCCGTGTGAAGATACCGCCTGGCAGCAGGCCTTCGCGCACCACCATCTCGCCTGTGCGTACGCCGGCCAGCGCCCGCGTCGTTGGCACGCCCAGCGCATGCATGGCCTCGCTCATCACATATTCCCGGATGACAGGGCCCAGGGCCGAGCGGCCATCACCGCCGCGCGAATAGGGCGTGCGGCCAGCGCCTTTGAGCTGGATGTCATAGACCGTGCCGTCCTTTGTGGCGGCCTCACCAAGCAAGATGGCGCGGCCGTCGCCCAGTTGGCCGGACCAGTGGCCGAATTGATGGCCGGAATAGACCATGGAGAGCGGCGTGCTGCCTTCAGCGACGGCATTGCCGGACAAGACATCCAGGCCAGCAGAGCTGCGCAGGTCTGCAGGATTGAGCTGCAAGACCTCTGCGAGCGCGTCGTTCACGGCAATAAAGCTGGGCTCTTTGACCGGCGTTGGCGCGAGGGCTGCATAGAAACCGTCGGGCAGGCTGGAATACTGCGCGGTGAGGGGCAAGCGCATGGCACTCTCCATAGGGGGCTGTGCTGGCTATGTGGTGACGGCGCGGCGTCCGTCAATCACTAATCTGGCTTTAATCCAGTGTCGTGCGGTAGCGCAGCATGCTGGCAAGCGAGAAAGCCGCGCACAAAATCACCAGCGCAATCAGCTCAGGATACACATCGCTCATGCCCGCCTGCTTTAAGATGACGGCCCGGACGAGGCGGATGAAATGCGTGGTGGGCAAGGCTTGGCCCACCCACTGCGCCCATTGGGGCATGCCGGCAAAGGGGAACATGAAGCCTGAGAGCAAGATGGACGGCATGAGCGACATGAACGTCATTTGCATGGCTTGCAGCTGGGTTTGCGCCATGGTGGAGAAGAAAAATCCAATCAATAAATTGACGAAAACAAACAGCGCTGTGGCCATGGCGAAGGGCGCATAGGCCCAGGTGATGGGCACGCGGAACAGCGCATAGGCGAGCACCAACATCAGCAGCGTTTGCAGCACGCCCAGCACCACGAAGGGCACCGTTTTGCCCATCATGACTTCCGCTGGCCGCGCCGGGCTGGCCAGCAAGCTCTCCAGCGTGCCGCGCTCGCGTTCCCGCGTGAGGGCGATGGCGGTCATGAGCGTCATGGTCATGGTGAGGATGACGCCTAAAAGCCCAGGCACAATATTGAGCGCCGTCCGGCCAGCGGCATTATAGCGGCGATGAACAATGGGCTGCGCGCCATCGCCCTTGCTCGCCAGCAGCAAAGCCGGCGGCGGCTGGCCGGGCGCAAAGGCGCGCGTGGCTTGCTCGACAATGGGCGCGAAAGCGCCGGAGGCAGCCGCTGTTGCCACAGGGTCGGTTGCATCGGCATCCAGCAAAATGGCCGGAGCATGGCCTGCGGCTAAATCGCGTTCAAAATTGTCAGGCACCGTGACCACAAACAGCGCGTCCCCATTGCGCAGGGCTTGGCTGGCCTGCTGGGGCCCTGACACCACGGCGCGGATATCGAAATAGTCCGAGGCTTCCATGGCCGATAAAATGGCCCGTGTGGCCGGGCCCGTATCGCGCAGTTCCACCGCAGTAGGCAAATGCCGTGGGTCGGTGTTGATGGCATAACCGAACAGCAGCAGCTGCATGATGGGCATCATCACCATCATCGCCATGGTGGTCGCATCGCGGCGCATTTGCAGCCATTCTTTGCCAGCAATGGCGCCAATACGGGCGAAAACCGCGCTCATTGGAAGTTATCCTGCGAGCCGGTCATTAAATAAATGAAGGTTTCTTCCAGGCCCGTTTCGATTTCCGTCCAGGTGATGTTGGGCTGCGGCGGCAGCGCGGCGATGCTGCGCGCCAAAGTACCATGGTCCTTGCCGCTCACATGAATAGCATCGCCAAAGCGGGCACGCTGTTCCACGCCTGGTAGGTGTTCGAGGTCGTCGTAGAGTTCGCTGAGGCCCGTGCCTTTGGCGCGGAAGGTGGCCAGGCCGACTTCCTTGGCCAAAGCGGCTGATGGCGCATCAATCAGCTTGTTGCCATAGGCGATGAAGGCGATGTTATCGCATTGCACGGCCTCATCCATATAGTGCGTGGAGACCAGCGTGGTCACGCCGCGGCGGGCCATAGCGCGGATGCGGTCCCAAAAGTCGCGCCGTGCTTTTGGGTCCACGCCGGCTGTTGGCTCATCGAGCAGCAGCAAATCTGGCTGGTTGAGCGTACACGTCGCCAGCGCTAGGCGTTGTTTCCACCCGCCTGATAGAGCACCGGCCAATTGGTCCGCGCGTGCTGTGAGGTCATATTCCTCTAAAACCTCGTCCACCACACTTTTGAGCGGCTTGCGGCCATGCAGACGCGCGAAAAAGGTCAGGTTTTCGCGGATGGTGAGGTCGCCATAGAGCGAGAATTTCTGGGTCATGTAGCCCACGCGCTCTTTAATGGCGGCATGCTCGCGCATCACGTCAAAACCCAGGCACCGGCCATCTCCGCCGTCCGCCGTCAATAGCCCGCAGAGCATGCGGATGGTCGTTGTCTTGCCGGAACCATTGGGTCCTAAGAAGCCATAAATCGCGCCGCGCGGCACGCGGATGTCAAAGTCTCTGACAACCGTTTTGTCGCCGAAACTTTTGCTCAAGCCGCGGACATCAATGGCCAGCGCTGTCACTTCAGAACCGTCCAGACCGGTGTGCCAACCGGCGGCGGGGCGCCTAAAAACTCAGCTTCCAGGCGGTATACCAGGCGCGAGCGCTCCACATCGGAGAAAATCATGGGGCTGGTAAACTCCGCGTCGCTGGCCATCACATCGATGCGCGCTTTCAGCGTCGTTTCGCAGCCGTCACACTCAATATCGAGCTGTTCTCCTACCGAAATGGCCGTGCGTTTCGGGCCTGGAACAAACAAAATCGCATGCCGGCCGCCATCGGGCAGGAAGCGCACAATGGGCGCGCCCGGGCCGGCGACTTCCCCAGGGCGCCGCAACACGCGTTCAATCACGCCGCTTTCGGGCGCAGACAGCTGCATACGCGCCAGCATCTGCTCTTCTGCCAGCAAAGAGGCCTCCGCGGCTGCCACATCGGCCTTTAAGGCCTTAATGCGGTCCTCGCGCTCGGGCAATGTCGCCAGCGTCACCTCTTCGCTGCGCTCAGCAACGCTTGCTTTGGCCTCGCGCAGGCGCGACAGAGCGCTATCCAGCCGGCTTTTGGCCACAACGCCGCGGTCAAACAGCGGTTTGATGCGGTCATAGTCTTGCTGGGCGCTGGTGGCAGCGGCTTTGGCGCTGGTGAGGCGCTGCTGGGCCGCTTCAATCTGCTGTGCGCGCCCACCGCGCATGCTGTCAGTCAGCTGGGAGAGGGCTGCGTTCAGCCGTGCCTGCGCGCGCGCTACCTGCGCTTGCTGCACCGCTGTGTCCAGCTGCGCGATTGGCTCGCCAGCTTTCACCCGCGTGCCTTCGGCCACTGCCAGAGAGGCAATTTGGCCACTGTCCTGGGTTGTCAAAAGTCGAAAGCGGCCTTCTGCATAGCCATGCAAGCGCGCTTCTTCTTCGCCGCAGCTTGGCAAGGTCGCCAGGAAACAGAAGGTCAGAAAAACGTGAAACCTCATCGCGTCGGCTCCAGCATCAGACCGCCCAAAAGAATATCCAGCAAATCTTCCTCAAAGACGCTTGGAGAGAGTCCCGCTTGGCCGTCTTTCACGAAAACATGGCTCAGCAGCATATGCATAATCATTGGACCGGCAATTGCTCGCACAAGAGAGGGCGCCCGAACTTGGCGCAAAACGCCTTGGCGCACGCCTTCCTGCAGCAAAATCGACAAGGCGTTTTCGACTTGATCCAGAATCTTTTCCCGATACAGCGCGGCTATATCTTTGTCGCGCATAGCCTCGGCCATAACCAGGCGTGGCACCAATGTTATGGTGGGGTCACTGGCGAGGCCAATAGCGCGAGCAATCAGCATCTTAATAGCGTTGACCGGACTGCGGCTCGCTTCCTCCACCATCTCTTGCGACAGCATATTTGTGAAGCGGTCTGCAAAGCGCGTTAGGATCGCGTCTAGCAACGCTTGCTTGGAACTGAAGTACAAATACAGCGCGCCTTTGGACAGACCGGCCTGTAACGCCACGTCATCCATGCGCGCGCCTTCAAAGCCGCGCCGCGCAAAAACGCGGGTTGCCGCATCGAGAATTTCGTCCGGTCGCTTCTCCGGTTTGCGCTGTTGTGCTTTCATTATCGTTTATTAATAACTGACCAGTCAGTTAGTTACAAGCCAAATCTGTTGGTATTCCGCCATTGCGCTGCCTTGACGGCCTGCGACATGGGTCAGAGCGTATGTTTCTCTGCGTTTTTGGCGGTTGGCGTGCGCATATTTTCCTCAAATGCACGCATAATTTGAATAAAATTGGCGCGTGCGTTTACCAAGGCTGTGCGTTAACGATTCGCGGGCCAAGGGGCCGTCTCTGCCTCATGGCATAAGGTCTTTTAGGCGTGGGACTTGGGGCTGGTTCGATGGCCTGCTACGCCAAGCCTGGGCAGTCCTGGACGTTCTTTGAGATCGACCCGCAGGTCGTCGAGATCGCCAAAGATCCAAAGATGTTCACGTTCCTCAAAAACAG
>JBCCDR010000016.1:0-16098 GCA_039030675.1 Pseudomonadota bacterium
GATAGTCCCATGATTCTCCGAGACAGTCCGCGCCACGGCAGCGACGATGCCTGCCTGGTCGTCACAGGTGACTTTGAGTATGTAGTTTTCGTTGTCGGACATATGCTGCTCTCCCCTAAGAACTGTGTTCTCTAGAGGCTTGCGTAGCCCTATGCCAGCACATTTTTGCTGCCCGTTTTGACGTTAGCCGCCGCTGGTGGCTGCAGCATGTCTTTTGTCAGCGTGAGGCGTCGATAAGCTGTTTAGACGTCTTCTTCTTTGAGCTTATAGCCGGCGAGTAGAATTACTGCAAAAATGCCCAAGCCTGCTGGGATGTAGCTCATGCCCAGAAGGAGAGCTTGGCGTACGTCTTCGCCCGTTTGTTCCTCGGCAGGCAAGGTTTTGTCAAAGCCAGCCGCCGATAGCGCAATGCCAACGATGAGGGGGCCAAAGGCAAAGGTGAACTTCTCCACAAAGGTATAGAAAGAGGTGAAGACACCTTCACGGCGGATACCATTTTGCTTGGCATCGTAGTTGATGATGTCTGTCAGCATAGACATGGCCATCACCACATTACCGCTAATCGCGATCGCCAGGAGACCGCCGCGGCACAAAATGGCCCATAACGGTTCGCCTGGTACTGCCAGGACCCAACTCCCCACGGCTGCAATGTTGCACACAGCAGCAACAACATAAGTCCAATTTTTGCCAATGACCTTCGACACGCGCACCATGATCGGCGATGCAATCATCGAGATGATGGCCGAAAGCAGAAAATAATATGTCAGCACAGCAAAGTCGCGCTGCATCACGCTGAGCACAAAAAACTTAAACGCTGCAATGACTGAGGCCGTGCCCAGCAGTTGGCAAAACTTGATGCCAATCAGCCGCATAAAGTGAGGGTTGGAAAATACTGCCCGCACTTCTTTAAGGAGCTGCGGCGTCTCTGTGGTTGCCTGGGTGAATTTCGCGTTGGCGGTTCCCGCCCAAGTCGCCATCAGCGTGACAAAGATGAAGATGGCGCCGCAGACGCCCACAATGGCGTATGCCGTCCAAGAAGTCCGGCCAAGCTCCTCAAGAATGAGGGGGATGGCGGAGCCTAAGATGCCTGCCGTGGACAAGGAAATCATGCGAAAACTGTGGATGGATGAACGCTCGTGATAGCTGCTCGTCATTTCAGCTGGCATGGCGAGGTAGGGGATGTTGAACAAGGTATAGCCGAAGGAGAACAGCATTAAAGCCGTGAAGATATAGCCCACGGTCAAATACTCATGCCCGAAGATCGGTGTGGTGAAGACCATGAGAAACGACAGCGATGATAAGATCGCGCCAGCAAGCAGGAAAGGTCGACGCCGGCTCTTGCCGGTCTTCAAGCGGTCACTCCAGCTGCCGACGATCGGGTCTGTAAACGCATCAAAAATCTTTGGAACAAACACGACTGCGCCGGCAACCACAGGAGAGATTTGCAGGACGGAAATCATGTAAAAGAAGGCAAAGCCGGCCACCACATTCATCATGAATGCAACGCCAGAGGCGCCGATGGACCAGTAAAACTTTAGGCCGAACGGGATTTCGTCCTGCTGCGCGGTTGCTTGCGTGCCAAGCGTATCAACTGCAGTCGCCATCTTGAAGAACCCTTCCTGACCAGAATCTTTTCATCTTGCAATAACACTAGGTCGCACGGCCGCGTTCATGACAACGTATCTGGACTTTTCTCGCAAGGTGACTGAATCGTTTTGCCGATGGCCCTCTAAAAACGCCGCTTTGTTACGGTGAAGCCGGTACCGCACCCAATCTGCGGTTTAGGGAGATGATAGATGCGGCCTGCCATAAAATTTCTTCTTGCATTGCTGCTGGTCTCGTCATGTGCAGATGCGCGCTTGGCTGCTACGCAGACCCGCAAAGACCCCCAGCAAACCCAGCCTGCAGCGCCGCAAGAGCCGCCGCGGACTGACTATTCAAACCCTTTAGAGCGCAATGCGCCCATTGGCACAATTGCAGGCCAGTACAAACCCATGCCCGCCGCTGAAGGAAACGAAGCTATCGCCGCAGCGCTGGAGGGTTTTATCGAAGAGACGGAAAGCTTTGGTATCCTGGTCTGGCACGCCGGCAGGTTGGTTCATGAAGCCTATGCCGACGGTTTTGATGCCAGCATCCGCGGCGAGAGCGCCTCGATGGCCAAATCCGCGCTCGCCTTGGCGGTCGGCGCTGCGCTTACAGATGGCGCCATCGCCAGCGTGGAGGAACCCGTCAGCACGTATGTGATCGAGTGGAAGGGCCAGCCGCGCGGCGACATCAAAATCAAGCATCTACTGGAGATGTCCAGCGGCCTTAAGCCCTTGTCCTTTGAAGGTGGGCAACAGTCCGACCTTGTCCAGTTTCTGACCAATGGTCCTCGCGCTAGAGACATCGTTTTGAGCATGACGCCAGCGCATCCGCCCGGCACGGTCTTTCACTACCAAAATGCTGTGAGTCAGCTCCTCGGTCTCATCGTCGAGCGCGCGACGGGAGAGACCTATGACGCCTATGTCTCCCGGCGTCTGTGGAAGCCTTTGGGCGCGGATGATGCATATGTCTGGTACAATGAGGAGGAGGGCTTTCCCAGAACTTACATGGGCCTCTATGCCCGTCCACGCGACTGGTTGCGCCTTGGTTTTTTAATCAAAGACTTCGGCGCCTTCGATGGCGTTCAGATTCTGCCCCGGTCCTTCATTGAAGCCATGACGGCGCCATCGCCGGCCAATCCAAATTATGGATGGCAGATATGGCGCGGGGCGACGTTCCAAAGCAAACGCTTTTACAACGATGCAAAGCTAGGCTTCTCCGCTACGGCGTCTGAACCCTTTGCTGTGGATGATATGCTATATTTTGACGGTTTCGGCGGCCAGCGCGTCTATGTTTCGCGCTCTCAAGATCTGATCGTCGTCCGCCTTGGCCAAATCCGCAGCGACTGGGACGACACGGACCTGCCCAACCGCGTCATCAAAGCATTGGGTGCTGGCTGAGCTGCATGTCGCGCTGTCAGCGTTGAAGGACCCGCGGGTGCCCTAAGGCGTGAGCATGCGCCCATCGGCAATTTGATAAAAGACGCCGCCTTCCTCATAGCCAGTGAGGGTGAGTGTCCCTTCAATGATGATGGGATCCCAAATCTGGGTCTGGATCGGCATCAGGCTGCGCACCTCGATGAATTGGAGCGGCCCTGCATGCATGTGAAAGGGGCAGCCTGGCGGATAGCCAAGCAACACAAAATGTTGCTGCACGCTGCCATTTTCCAGTGGCATCATCCAGCCAGCGACCTTGATGGTCTTGCCTTCTAAGGCTTTGACCTGCGGACTAAATTCTGGCTTGGAGATAATGTAGCCTTCGTCGTCCAAGCGCTGCAGTTCTTTCGTCGACTCCAGAATTTGCCAAGACACCCCGCCATCCGGCGTCTGCGCAGGCTTCCAAATATCCTCTAACGCGGGCGGCACGGGCGTTTCTTGGAAGGCAAAGGCTGCTGACGCATCAAGGGAAATGAGCACGCTTGTAACGAGAATGTGCACAGCCTTGCTCATTGCGGTCAATCGCTCCAATTCTTCACCTGTAGACGCTTCTCTTAGCCGAGCGCGCGCTCAAGCGGCAAGCGCGCGGCTCTCAAACCAGCGGGAAGCGCTGCGAGTGCGCCTAAGATAAGGGTGGCAGCCATAATGAGCAATTCTGGCGAGGACGTGGCAAACAGGCGAAGGCCGCTGTCGCCTAGTGTTGGGACAGTCGACGCAAGGCGCCATAGAAAAACGCGGGACACGGCCCAGCCTAACAGCCCGCCTAGGCCCGCAACCAATGCGCCTTCCAAGACCAGGAGGCGGATGACTTGGCTTTTGCTCGCGCCAAGCAGACGGAAGAGCGCGATGTCATGTTCGCGCTGGTTGAGCGCTGACCAGAGGCCTGCAAAGATGGCAAAGGCGCCAAGGGCTGCAAAGGCCGTTGCAACAATTGCCAGTGTTTCTCGCCCGGCGCCAAAAAGGTTGAGAAGGCGCGCACTTTCAAAGGCTGGAACGGCTGCCATCAGCGTCCCCTGAGTGTTGATCTTTTGGGGCAGCCGTATTGCTGCAAGAGGGGACGCATAGCGGATCAGCAGGGCTGTATATTCAGGTTCTCTGGCTTGATCAGACGGTTCTGAGGCCATTTCTTCAGCATGATCTTCGTCATCGTCGTGTTCATGGTCATGCGTCTCATCATGATCATCATGGATGCCATGGGCTTCCCACACGGCTTCGATATTGGTCAGGATTAACCGATCGATCACGGTGCCTGTTGGCTTCAACACGCCTGCAATCGTCAGCGGATGGGCCGCATGTTCTGGGCCATCTTCGCCGCCAAGCCCGTGGGATATGGCAATGCGCTGTCCTACCTGAAGGCCCGTCGCACTTGCAGCGGCAGCGCCTGCAACGGCTTCTTCTTCACCAATTGAGGCTTCCCCAGTGGCCGCTTCAGCGCCGTATAAGGCCAGATAAGCTGGCGTCGTCCCAACAACGCGAAAGCCGCGAAATCTGTCGCCTGTTGCAATGGGAATGGCTTGTTTGACCAGCGGGTCGCGCATCAAGCCTTCAACGGCGTCGACCGAGACATTGCCTGTGGGCGCATCCACATGAAAGAGTGAGGATAAAATGATCTGCAGCGGGGAGCCTTTGGCGCTGACAACCAAATCAATGCCCGCCATATCGCGCTCAAAGCGATTGCTTACATGCATGGTCACCGCAGTCAGCGCCATCAGCAGCGCCGATGTAAAGGCGATCAACCCTATGTTTAACAGAGCCGCCATGGGGCGATCTGTGATGTGCGCGAGAACGAGTTTCATCATGCCGCCTGCGCCGCTTGCAGCTCAATGACCCGGTCAAAATGCTGCGCAACAGCCGGGTCGTGTGTCGTGATAAGCACTGTGCTCTTGTGTGTGTCGCGGTGGCTGAGGATGCACGCAATGGCCTTGTCACGCCACGCGGCATCTAGCGAAGCGGTTGGTTCATCAGCAAGGATCAGTTTCGGCTGCCCCATCAGGGCGCGTGCAATTGCCGCGCGCTGGGCTTGCCCGCGGCTGAGGTGCCTTGGTTTTCTGCCGGCCACGTCTTCAATGCCAAGGGCGCTCAGCAGCTGCTGTGCTTGACTGTCGTTTGTGTCCTCAGCGCCAGCCATCCGGCCGGCCAACGCAAGATTGTCGGTCACGGACAAAGCAGACATGAGGCTGAGGTTTTGGAACACGATGCCCATGGTGCTTGCACGCTGAGCGTTTCGTGCAGACGGTGAGAGCGCCGTTAAGTCTTCGCCTTCGACATGGATAGACCCACTGTCGGGGCTCAAAATACCGCATGTCAGCGCCAACAAGGTCGATTTGCCAACGCCTGACGGCCCAAGCAGCGCGCATGTTTCGCCTGCGCCCAATTCCAAATTGAAATTGGTCAGAATGGGCGTAGCGCCGCGGCGAAAATTGATATTTCGAAGAACGAGCATTGCGCTCCTTATAGAACGGTGTGCGTTACAAAGTAACGGTCATTTGAGAGGGCGACAATGCAGGCCAGGTAAAGTGACAGTTCACCATATGGGCCTTCCTCTGCCAATAGCTGTTCAATACTCTTAGCCTGCAAAGGGGAACGCACGCACATGGCCTATGAAACACTGCTTGTCGAAACAAAAGGGGCGATCACCGTTATCACCCTCAACAGGCCCAAGGCGCTCAATGCTCTCAATTCTCAAGTGCTCTCTGAGCTTATCGATGCCTTTCGCGCCTTTGACGCGGACGACACACAAGGCTGTGCGGTCTTAACGGGTTCCGGGAAAGCCTTTGCCGCAGGTGCAGACATAAAAGAGATGTCGGACCAAAGCTTTGCGGACATGTATTCAAGCAATTTCTTCGCTGGCTATGAGCACGTGACTGCCACACGCAAACCCATGATAGCCGCCGTCAATGGCTATGCGCTGGGCGGCGGGTGCGAGCTTGCCATGATGTGTGATTATATTCTGGCCTCTGACAAAGCCCAATTTGGCCAGCCTGAAATCAAGCTCGGCGTCAGCCCTGGAATGGGCGGTTCGCAGCGTTTGACGCGGGCCATTGGCAAGGCAAAATCTATGGAAATGTGCCTAACCGGCCGCATGATGGGCGCTGAAGAGGCCGAGCGCTCTGGTCTGGTTGCACGCGTTGTTGAAAGTGAGTCCCTGCTCGAGGAAGCCATCAAGAGCGCCGAAACGGTGGCTTCCATGGCGCCGCTTGCCGTGATTGCCAACAAAGAGATGGTGAATGCCGCCTATGAGATGACGTTGGCGCAGGGCATTAATTTCGAGCGGCGTTTATTCCACGGCCTGTTTGGCACTGAAGATCAAACTGAGGGCATGGCTGCCTTTGTGGAAAAGCGGGACCCTGATTGGAAAGGCCGGTAGGGGCCTAGTCGAAAATACGGCCCCGATTGAGAATACCTGCCGGGTCCAGCGTGCTTTTCAAAGCGCGCATCGCGGCGATTTCCTCTTCGCTGCGGCTGTAGTGCAGGAACTGCTTTTTTATGACGCCCACACCATGTTCGCCAGTGATGGAGCCGCCGCGCGCGCCGACAAGAGCGAGCACATCATCCTCGATATGATGGAGCTCTTCCGTGGCCGCGCAGCCAACCGCCAAATGCACGTTGTTGTCGCCTAAATGGCCGAAGGCGAAAAATTGCGTGTGCGGATATCTTTCCGCAACCAAGGCGCGGGCGTCATCGACAAAGGCGCCTAGAGCTTTCAGTGGTAGCGACACATCGAACGCTGTCACTTCTTTGATGTCGAGCATCAAATCTCCGATGGCATCGCGGATGGCCCAGATATCTTGGCTGTCCTTCAGGGACTGCGCGATGACCACGTCCGTCACAAAACCGTCTTCCAGCGCCTGGGCAAACAGCGCTTCAACCTGGCTCTGCAACGCCTCTTTGTCGCTGCCCTCCAGCTCCACAATGGCGTAGAAAGGGTGCGATCCCTCAAAGGCCGCGCGGCCTGAGATGTAGTCGTGTGTGACGCGGCTGAAATAGTCTTCCCACATCACTTCAAAAGACGACAGGGAGGCAGCCGCGTTCCGGCGCAGATGTGTGAGAAGGCGTGACAAATCCTCAAAGCTATCGGCAGCGCACAGAGCCACAGCGGTTTCATTGGCCTTAGGGTAGAGCTTTAGGACAAGCTGGGTGATGATCCCCAAAACACCCTCGCTGCCAAGGAACAAGTGCTTAAGGTCAAAGCCAGCGTTGTTTTTGACCATGGCGTTCATGCCGCCCACGCGCGCACCGCTTGGCAACACAGCCTCCAGGCCCAACACCAAATCGCGCATGGCGCCATATTTGACGACGCGGTTGCCGCCGGCATTGGTCGCCGCGTTGCCGCCAATCATGCAGCTGCCGCGCGCGCCCAGGTCGAGCGGGAACAGAAAGCCCGCCTCGCTCGCCGCCTTTTGAACAGCCTCCAGCGTCACGCCCGCTTCGACTGTCATGGTCATGCCAATCTCATCAATCTCGATGATTTTATTCAGCCTTTCTAAGCTGATGGCAATCTCGCCGCCGCGCGGAACGGCGCCGCCGGCGAGGCCTGTACGGCCGCCTTGGACGACGACGGGGATGGCGTTTGCGCTTGCAAACGACAGAACAGTGGAGACGTCTTCAGGCGTGCGCGGTTTGATGACGGCTGCCGGCAAATGCGCTGGCTGCGCGCTCCAATCCTGGTCGTAGCTTTGCAGTGTGTCCTCACCGCAATAAACACAGTCAGGGCCGAGCAGCGTTTCCAGCTGTTTGATATGTGCATCCAAGGTCATGGATGCATTGTCTGCGCAAGACGGCGCTTTCGCCAGTAAAAATTAAGCGCCGAGGATGTGCGCGCCCGTCTTGGCTTTGATCTCGTCTGTCGTCACCCCTGGCGCGTGTTCGATGATCTCTATGGCCTCGCCGCGGATGTCAAAGACGCCTAGGTCCGTGATGATGCGGTCTACAACGCCGCGGCCCGTGAGCGGCAATGTGCAGCTTTGCAGGATTTTAGGCTCGCCGGCTTTGTTTGTATGGTCCATGACCACCACAACGCGTTTGACGCCTGCAACCAGGTCCATGGCGCCGCCCATGCCTTTGACCATTTTGCCGGGAATCATCCAATTCGCCAGATCGCCGTTTTGAGCCACCTCCATGGCGCCCAGAACGGCCAGATCAATATGCCCGCCCCGTATCATGCCAAAGCTGTCTGAGGAGGAGAAATAGCTGGTTTCCGGCAGCTCAGTCACCGTCTGCTTGCCTGCGTTGATCAGGTCAGCATCTTCCTCGCCTTTGAGCGGGAAGGGGCCCATGGCCAGCATGCCGTTTTCAGACTGCAGGATGACCTTTTTGCCCTCTGGAATATGGTTGGCCACCAAAGTGGGGATGCCAATACCCAGGTTCACATAAAACCCATCTTCCAGCTCAGTGGCCGCCCGGGCCGCCATGTCATCGCGTGTCCAAGGCATCTTTTTAAGCCTCCCGATTGGTGGTGAATTCGATGCGCTTGGGCGCCGCGGCTTTGACGATGCGCTGCACGAAGATGCCGGGCGTGTGAATATGGTCCGGGTCCAGCGTGCCCGTGGGCACAATCTCTTCCGCTTCCACAATCGTCACCTTAGCGGCCGTTGCCATCATGGGGTTAAAGTTGCGGGCGGTCTTGCGGAAGACCAGGTTGCCTTCCTCATCGGCAATCTGTGCGCGCACCAGGGCAAGGTCACCAAAAATGCCGCCTTCTAAAATATAGGTCTCGCCGCTGAAGTCTTTGTGTTCCTTGCCTTCTGCGATCACCGTTCCAACCCCGGTTTTGGTATAAAAGCCAGGGATGCCCGCACCGCCGGCGCGGATGCGTTCTGCCATGGTGCCTTGGGGCGAGAATTCGAGCTCTACCTCGCCGTCCAGATAGGCTTTCTCAAAGGTCTTGTTGTTGCCCACATAGGAGGAAATCATTTTCTTCACTTGGCGGCTGTCGATCAGGTTGGCCAGACCGATCCCATCGACGCCAGCGTTGTTCGACACTACCGTCAACCCGCGAACGCCAGTCTCGCCAAGCGCATCGATCAAGCTTTCAGGCATGCCGCACAGGCCAAAGCCACCGGCGAGCACAAGAATATCATCGCGTGCGATATCGCTGAGCGCGTGCTGCGCGCTTTCAAAAAGTTTGCTGGCCATGCGCCATGTCGTCCTTTTGTTTTAGAGCAGGGCCGCATCAAGGCGTGCAAGCGCATCCTCCGCGACGGCCCGGGCCTCTGGGTCGTCGCTGTCTAAGTCGGCAATAAAGCCGTGTCCAGCATTTGGATACATCGTCAAATCCATGGCCGGGCAGTCGGGCGCCATGGCTGAGAGCTTGTCCATGACTTCCGTCGTCACCGGCTCATCCAAGCGGCCCATCAGCATGGTGAAGGAACGTGTCACGCTGGTGAGATAGTCAAAGGGCACGGGAATGCCGTCGTCATTCGGCAGGCCTTGGGGAAATCCGTACAGTCCCACCAGATCTGGTTTTGCGGCGCGGCGGGCCAGCTCAAAGATGTAGAGACCGCCCAGACAGAAACCAACGATGCCGGTGACGCCTTCTTTTTCAGAGTAGGCCTCCACTTGGTCGAGATAGGTTTTATCGCGCAGCTTCATGCGGCGCGCAAACGCATGCTCGCGCGTGGGCTCCGGCAGCTCTCCAAGCGGCGTATAGGGGTCGAGCAGCGTGGCGCGCGCGCCTTTTTCAGCAAAGCGAAGCGCTAGGCCCTGATAGAGCGGGTTGGCGCCGTAAATGTCTGGAAAGATGGCGATGTGCTTAGAGGCTGAAGGGTCGCCATATTGATAGCCATAGATGTCGCCATCATAAACTTCGCCCAAATGAGCTTCGGGAAAAACCGATACCGCTGCGCCATGACACATTTGCCAATCTCCTCATGCACTTCGTTGCTTCTACTACCATACTCTGCGCGCCAATCACCCGCTTTCTGGCACGCGCTTTCTGGAAGGAATGCCGGGCCAAATCATGCGCTTCTAATACTTTTGGAGGAGCGCCTAAATACCGAAGTGATATGATGCAAGTCTTTGCGTGCACGAACAGATATCACGTAGTAAAGCTGCAATCGCGTAGCACGCATTGAGATGCCCATGCACCCTTTTGACAGAGGAGGATTGATATGGCTCCGACAGCAAAACACAGACTGTCCGAAACGGACTTAACAACCCAAACGCTGGCGCGTTTGGACAAACCGGACGACCCGCGCCTTGCGGAGATTTTTGAAGCGCTCGTGCGCCATAGTCATGCGTTTGTGCGCGAAGTGGGGCTCACACATCAAGAGTGGCAAACCGGTGTTGCCTTCCTGCGCGCGATTGCTGATTTCAGCGATGATAAGCGCAATGAGATGATCCTCATGTCGGATCACCTTGGCATCTCCGCGATGGTGGATTTGATCAGTGATCGCGGCAAGACGAGCGAGACCTCTGCAACCGGTTTGGGCCCGTTCTACATCCCCGGTCAGCCCATTTTGGCTAATGACAGCTCTATTTTAACGTCCGATGTTCCTGGCAAACCCATGTGGTTTCGCGGCCGGGTGGAAGATACCGCCGGTCAGCCAGTGGAAAACTGCCTCATAGAGGTCTGGCAGGCCCATGAAGAGGGGCTCTATGACCTGCAGGAGGGCGAGGCCATCAACATGCGCGGGACGTTTAAGACCGACGCGCAAGGGTATTTCGGCTTTACCGCCGTCTATCCAAAGGGCTATCCGCTGCCGCCCGATGGGCCGGTGAAACCAGTCATGGAGAAGGTGAAATCAGCCTATATGCGCCCGGCGCATCTTCACACGCTTGTGCGCGCCGCTGAGGATGCGCCCCCGCTTGTCACCCATCTTTTCATGCCGGAAGATCCCTATTTGGACAATGATCCGGTCATGGGTGTGCGCAGCGACCTTATGGTGGATGTGGAGGAATTGCCGGCAGATGCGGAGGGCTTGCCGGAGACGCTGGCTGGCAAGGCATCCGTTATGCTGGTCCGCTATACGTTTGTGATTTAAGGCGCCAGCGCTTCTTCCAAAGCATCGGCAAGGGCGTCCTCTCCGCCGTGCAGAGTGATGTGGCGCCGCGGTGAAAAATCCTTCAGCTTGACGCGCACGACTCCGGGCGCTGCATAGCAGTCCGGGGCCACGGTAATGCCCAGACCTTGCGCCACATAGGCCATCGCTTTGTCGCAATCGGGTGTGCGCAGGCCGATGGGCGGGCGCACATTGCGGCTGGTGAAATGCAGGCTCGTGGCTTGCAGTACCTCACAGCGCCGCCGGGCAATCATGGTGTTTTGCGCTAAAGCTTCCGCATCGACTGTGTCAGCGCCAGCATGCGGGTGGCTTTCATAGAGCGCCAGGCTATAGCCTTCTTCCATCAAAACACGCCCGCTGGTCTTTTGGCTTGTGGTGACTTGAAGGCTGAGGTCAAGCCGGCCTTGGTCAAGGCGATTGCCAAGCTCCTGGGGCGTGCCTTCGCTCACTTCCAGGCGTCTGTCGGGGCGTTCGGCAGCCAGGGCTTTGCAGATTTGTCCGACCAAACTGGCGGGCAGGGTGTGGCTCAGGCCAAGCCTTAAGGGCCGCAGCGCGCCGCCATCCTGCAGGTCCTCTAAGTTGCGCAGTGCGTGATTGTATTCCCGGATCATCGCCTGGGCATGGCCTAAAAAGCTGGCCCCCGCCGGGGTGAGCTGTATCCGCCGGGCGCTACGATCAAACAAAGGCGCTTTTAAGTGATCTTCGAGCTTGCGGATTCCCGCTGACAGTGTGGGCTGCGTGACGTTGCAGCGCTCAGCGCCGCGCGTGAAGCTGCCTTCTTCAACGACCGCCAAAAAGTATCTGAGGAGATACGCATCTATCATAGACACTGTCTATAGTATGATACGTGTAACTTCAATTTGATCTATGGTGATCTCTCTGGTTTAGTTCCGGTATGCCTGTGATTGGAACATCTGCTGCCGTCAACCAAGAGGCGCGTGCGTTCATGACGCCGCTGGTCGACGATCTGCGTGCCCAGGCCGCCCATGTGCGCGCTGGCGGGACACAGGCCTCGCGCGAGCGGCATGTGTCGAGAGGCAAACTTCTGCCCCGCGACCGTGTTGAGCGATTGTTAGACCCTGGGACAGCGTTTTTAGAAATTGGTCAGCTGGCAGCGCACGGCCTTTACGGCGGCACTATCCCCAGCGCAGGTCTGATCGTTGGCGTCGGCCAAGTCGAAGGCCGCAAAGTCATGGTCATCTGCAATGATGCCACGGTCAAGGGCGGCACCTACTATCCAATGACCGTCAAAAAGCATCTGCGCGCACAGAAGATCGCTTTGGAAAATCGGTTGCCCTGCATCTATCTGGTCGACTCAGGCGGAGCGAACCTGCCCAATCAGGACGAGGTGTTCCCTGACGAAGATGATTTTGGCCGCATCTTCTTCAACCAAGCGCAAATGTCTTCAAAAGGGATTGCGCAGATTGCGGCTGTTCTAGGCAGCTGCACCGCCGGCGGCGCCTATATGCCGGCCATGTCGGACCAATCCATCATCGTGCGCAATCAGGGGACGATTTTCTTGGGCGGCCCGCCTTTAGTCAAGGCAGCGACTGGAGAGGTGGTTTCCGCCGAGGATTTAGGCGGCGGCGACGTGCATGCCAAGCTTTCAGGCGTTGTTGATCACTTGGTTGACAATGACGTCGAAGCCCTGATGCAAGTGCGTGCCATTGTGCGCACATTGCCTGCTGAACGCGATGTGCAGCCTCAAGGCGACGGCGCTGCGCCGCTATTTCCCGCGGATGATCTCTATGGCATCATTCCCGGGGACACGCGGCAGCCCTTTAATGTCCATGAAATCATCGCGCGCATTGTGGATCAATCGCAGTTTGATGCCTTCAAGCCAGACTATGGCGCCACGCTCGTGACAGGTTTCGCGGAGCTATGGGGTCACCGGGTCGGCATCATCGCCAACAACGGCGTGCTGTTTTCTGAAAGTGCGCTGAAAGGCGCGCATTTTATTGAGCTGTGCTGCCAGCGCAAAATCCCGCTTATCTTTTTGCAAAACATCACCGGCTTCATGGTGGGCCAGAAATATGAGAATGAAGGTATCGCCAAGAACGGCGCTAAGCTGGTGACCGCTGTCGCCTGTGCGCAGGTGCCTAAGCTGACGGTCATCATTGGCGGCTCTTATGGCGCTGGCAATTACGGCATGTGCGGGCGTGCTTATGCGCCGCGCTTCCTATGGACATGGCCCAACAGCCGCATCTCCGTCATGGGCGGGGAGCAGGCCGCAAGCGTGCTGGCAACCGTCAAGCGCGACAACATTGAGGCCAAGGGCGAAAGCTGGAGCGCGGAGGAAGAAGACGCTTTCAAAGCGCCTATTCGCGAGCAGTATGAAGAGCAGGGCCATCCCTATTATGCCTCCGCGCGGTTGTGGGACGATGGGGTGATTGATCCGGCGCAAACACGCGATGTTTTGGGTCTGTCACTTATCACGGCGCTCAATGCGCCCATCCGTGCCACGCGCTTTGGCGTGTTCAGGATGTAGGCGCATGTCTGTTTTACTTTCAGAGGCTTCTGGCCCCATTCTTACACTCACTCTCAATCGCCCAGAGGTTCACAACGCCTTCAATGCCGCGCTCATTGCTGCGCTCCATGATGCGTTTTCCGCGCCGCCTGAGACGGCACGGGTCATCATCTTAAAGGGCACTGGCAAGTCCTTTTGTGCCGGCGGCGACCTCAATTGGATGCGCGAGGCGGCAGGCTATAGCCATGCTGAAAATGTCGCTGACGCAAACCGTTTGTCAGACATGCTGGATGCCGTTTATCGCTGCCCGATCCCGGTCATCGCAGACGTCCACGGGGCAGCCTATGGCGGCGGTGTGGGGCTTGTCGCCTGCGCTGATATCGCGGTTGCGGACCCGTCTTCAAAGTTCATGCTCAGCGAAGTGCGTCTCGGCCTCACGCCAGCAACAATCTCGCCGTACGTCCTAGACGCCATGGGCGCAAGGGCAGCGCGTCGCTACTTTGTGACCGCTGAAGGCTTTGGCGCAGAAGAGGCGCTTGCGTGTGGATTGGTGCACCTTATAGGCGGCGATGCTACCGCTCTCGCCGAGAAAATTGCCGCCAATGGCCCCAAGGCTGTAAGAGCGGCGAAAGCTTTGATTCAAGATATCGCCGGGCAGTCAATCACCGACGACCTGCGCGCACAAACCGCCCAACGCATTGCCGATCGCCGCGCCAGCGACGAAGGGCGCGAGGGCATTGCGGCCTTCTTGGAAAAGCGCTCACCAAGATGGAGGGACGGATGAGCCAGACCGTCCTCATTGCCAACCGCGGAGAGATTGCCTGCCGTATCATCCGCACCGCTCAGCGCATGGGCTTTCAAACGGTTGCCGTGTACTCCGATGCTGACCGCACCATGCCGCATGTCAAACAGTCAGACAGAGCCGTGCATATCGGCCCATCGCCAGCGGCTGAAAGCTACTTAGTCATCGACAAGATCATTCAGGCCGCCCAGCAAACCGGCGCGACAATGATTCACCCTGGCTATGGCTTCTTGTCTGAAAATACCGACTTTGCGCAGGCTTGCGCCGATGCAGGCATCCTATTCGTGGGCGCGCCTGCCAACGCCATCAAAGCCATGGGCCTCAAAGATGCTGCCAAGGACCTCATGGCCAAAGCCGGCGTGCCGGTGGTGCCAGGCTACAACGGCGAGGACCAAGACCCGGCACGGCTGCATGCCGCCGCAAACGAGATTGGCTACCCCGTCATGATCAAAGCGGTGGCCGGCGGCGGCGGCAAAGGCATGCGCATCGTGGAGGCTGAAGATACTTTCTTAAGCCAGCTTGAAGCTTGCAAGGGCGAAGCTCTGCGGGCCTTTGGCAATGATCACGTCCTCATAGAAAAATTCATCAACGCGCCGCGACATGTTGAAGTACAAGTGTTTTCTGACACTTTGGGTAATCATGTTCATCTGTTTGACCGAGATTGCTCGATCCAGCGGCGACATCAAAAAATCATCGAAGAAGCGCCCGCGCCAGGCATTCCTGATAACGTGCGCACGCGCATGTATGAGGCAGCTGTGCAGGCGGCTAAAGCCGTTGATTATGTCGGCGCCGGCACCATCGAGTTTATCATGGATGCCGAGAGCTTTGATTTCTACTTCATGGAAATGAACACCCGGCTGCAGGTGGAACACCCGGTGACGGAAGAAATCACCGGCATTGATCTGGTGGAATGGCAGCTGCGTGTGACTCTGGGAGAGCCACTCCCACTTCAGCAACAGGAGATAACGCAAAGCGGCCACGCCATTGAGGTTCGGCTTTATGCTGAGGATGCCGAGGCTGGATTTCTGCCGTCGACTGGGCGTTTGGAGCGGTTGTGGCTCCATAGCCATGAGCTCCAAATCCGCTTGGAAAGCGGAGTTGAAGAAAACCAGCTGGTCACCCCCTTCTACGACCCGATGATCGCCAAGATCATTGCGTCTGAACGCCATCGGGGCTTGGCAATTGATACGATCCTCCAATCCCTTGATGGCACTCTCATTGAAGGGCTCAAAACAAATCGCGCTTTTTTGGGGCGTGTTTTGCGATCAGACGCCTTTCACCAGGCGGACTTGACAACCGCCTTCCTGACCAATCACAGCGAAACTATCACGCCGCCGAGCGAGGCGCCCGAAGCGGTAGTTGATGCAGCGGCCATAGCGGCGTGCGTGTTTGACCCCAATTGGTTTCGGCTCTGGACACCTTGGGACGATATAGGGCCCGTTCGGCTCAATGGTCCTTTGACTAGAACGGTGACACTCCAGTTCCAGGGCGCGTCATCGACGATGTCCGTCAGCACATCACGTCTTGACCGAGAGCATTGCGCCATCGAGGGACGGCACTACTCCGCGTTCTGGCCGGGCTCACACTGGCTGGACGTGAATGGCGTTCGATATGGCTGCATGGTGCGCAATGACCATATTGAGATCCGCCAGGATGGCCAGACCTATGTCTTTACCCGCCCGGAGGCGCGCCATGGCAAAGATGCCGCCGGTGCTCACTCCGGGGCGATCACCGCGCCGATGCCAGGCAATATTCTCTCAAGGAAAGCCCATAACAGAACCGCTGAGGTGTCTAACCCACCAGGTGAGC
>JBCCDR010000017.1:0-15414 GCA_039030675.1 Pseudomonadota bacterium
AACCTGTTCCGCGGTATCGGCTTTAACGACATTCCCGGCGGTGGCGGCGGTGAGAACGTTACTTATAACCCACCGCGCCAGTTTATGGGCCGCGTTGGATACCGTTTCTAAGACCGTAAAAACAAAGGAGAATACTTATGTCTTCAGCGACACCTATTGTGATGAAGGTCGACGCCAGTCCTGAATTCACAAAGTTCCAGCCCACGGTCTTTCAAAAGCCCCGCATGGGCGATCAGATGACCTTTGAAGTCAATGTCGCCGCTGAAAGCATGGACGGCATGCTGAAAAAAGCGACTGTGGAACCCAATCTTCCCACCTGGGGGGCTTTCCAGTTGATCTGCGATGAAGGCGGCGCCTTGGGCGGCACAGACACCGCGCCGCCACCGCTTGGCTATATGGCCGCGGGCATCGCTTTTTGTCTGTTGACCCACCTGACAGCCTACGCCCGCGCGAAGAAACTCAGATTGACCACCATTAAGATCGAGCAGCGCATGCAGTTCATTACGACCTTGGTGACCGATGCAGAGGCAGAAGGCGACTTCCGCGGCGGCTGTGAGGGGATTACCACGCATGTTGTGGTCGAAGGCGATGAAGATGCAGAAACAGTCCGCGCGATGGTTGCGGATTCAGAGGCATCCTGCATGGCCATGCAATCGCTCATGAACATCACGCCAAAGAACACACAGATGCACCTCAATGGACAAAGCCTGGGTGCATCTTAAGGCCACCGTCAGGCTGTAAGACGCGCCGAACTTCTATCCTATGGGCCGTGAGCATTTGGTGAGAGAGGGTTCTGAGCGTTTTCAATGCTGAGTGCACCGCGGGAGAACACCCTATGTTTTTCAGTCCGATACCGGCGCCGGCGAAAAGCGATACGACACAAGCATGTGGCCAACCAAGCCTTGTGAAAAGCACAAGCGAGTGCTTTGCTGAGCTTAGACAGACTTTGGTGGGGGAGATAAGTGTGATCTGGAGAGGGCGAGCGTGAACACGCATCAAGACATACCCACGCCAAGCGCAGCGCGGAAGCTGGCCGATGAATTGGCGACAAGCTTTGACGCGGCCTATATTTGGTCAAGGCCAGGATTAGCGCGGGCTGACCGCCATCTCGCGGCTTTATCTGGCGCAATGGCTCTGGGCAATGCCGATTATCTTATGAAGGAAATATCGGCTGCTCTTAAAGAAGGCATCGCGCCCCTTACCATCGCGGAAACGCTCATTCATAATTGTCTCTATAGCGGCACAGCGACACTAGAGATGGCGCTTGGCCTGGCCTTTGACCTCTTTGAAGCGCACGGCCTGACGGTGTCGCTTGACCCTTTCCCAACCGGCACAAATCAAGACATGAAGGCAGCCGGCGCAGCGCTCAAGGCGACACTGCACGCAGAGCGGCAAAACAATGGGCATGCCAACCCGGATACCCGGTTTGCCTCCGCGCTATATGACCTAGCGACCGATTTTGGCTATGGTCACATTTGGCAGCGACCAGGGCTGGACTTGCGCCAGCGCCTTGTCTGTGCAGTGGCTGCGTTCACGGCACTTCCAGATTGTGAAGATTCGCTCAGCAAGTTTGCGCAAACGGCAAACAACCACGGCTTGAGCGTGACCGAAATCCAAGAAGTCGCCATCCAAGCAACGACGCAAATCGGCTTCCCTCGCGCCTTAAAGGCGCTCATGGTTCTAGAGGACGTTCTCTAGCCGCCGATCTTTGGTGCTTCGATGAGCAGGACTTGCACATCGGCCATACCCTCGCGCAGCTTTTTCGCTTCGGCATATTCAGGAGAATTCCAAAACGCCTTGGCCGCCTCTTTGTTTGGCCATTCAGAGATGACCATGCTGGCGCCATCGCCGAAATCACCTTCCAGCAATTCAGCGCCCGGCCCGCGCAGCAAATATGTCCCGCCGAACTTTGGAATGAGATCAGCGGCAGCCTTGCCGTAGCCATTGATAAAGCCCTCGCGGTCAGCTATTTTGGCGTTGACTATCATGTTAGCGGGCATGGGTGACTCCTGGTCATAACGACGGCGATAGGCTTAGAACCCGTCAAAGAGAAAATCTATGACTGACATGATGTCATAACGATGTGTGGCTTCAATATTTGTAATGAACTGTCCAAGCTGCGTGCGTTCAACCGATCCTATATTCTCCGTCCCCATCACGTACTGCTGTGACAAAACGGTCAGAACAGGTTTAAGCCGCGGCATAATTTCATTTTGAGCCGACACTAAGGGGAACAGAGGGACAATGATCGTTGTTCTGATGTGCTCCAATATATCAGCCTGAAGGTCGAGGGCGATGAAATCGCCGGCGCCCTTGAATTCAAACACGTCAAAGCGTGACATAGCTTAATTCTGTTTGAGCCAAGAGGCTGTAAACGGGAGCCCTTCCCTATCGATGCGCGCATTATAGGCCTCTATGGCCGCCTTATTATCTTCCTTCCACTGCGCCTCCAAAGATGCCTTCAGCTCTCTGCGGATGCCCTCTTCAGCCGCCTTGGAGATGTTGATGCCTTGGGCTTTTGCAGCCTGGAGGGTTTCGGCGTCGATGGAGATATTGGCGCGGTGTTTGGTCATGACTACACACTACTCTACACACCAATCATGCGCAATAAATTCCCCCTTGCAATTCATTAGTCGACCGGTCATTCTATTAATTGATAAAAGTCAAACTCTGGGGAGGCAGGCGTGGCTGCAAGCACCGCTTTTGAGACAATCATCTATGCCCGCAGCGGCGCTTTAGCGACCCTCACGCTCAATCGTCCCGACAAGCTCAACAGCTTTAATGTGCAGATGCATGAAGAGGTCCGCAGCGCCATCGCAGACGCTAAGGAGAATGCGCGCTGTTTGCTGATCACTGGCGCAGGGCGGGGCTTTTGTGCGGGCCAGGATTTGTCAGATCGGACCGTGTCCTCTGACGGCCAAGCGCCGGATCTGGGCTATTCGGTTGAGACCTACTACAATCCGCTCATCCGGTCGCTCACATCCCTGCCCATGCCGGTTATTTGCGCGGTGAATGGCGTCGCGGCCGGCGCGGGCGCCAATATCGCTTTGGCCTGCGACATCGTTCTGGCGGCAAAGTCAGCCAAGTTCATTCAGTCCTTTGCCAATATTGGCCTCATTCCAGATAGCGGGGGCACATGGATTTTGCCGCGCCTCATTGGCCAAGCGCGGGCCATGGCCATCGCACTGACAGCAACTCCGGTGACCGCTGAACAAGCCGTGTCATGGGGGATGATCTGGCAAGCTGTAGACGATGATGCGCTGATGGAGACCGCCACAGGTCTAGCCGATAAGCTCGCCAATGGGCCCACGACTGGCCTGGCAGCCACGAAGAAACACATCCGCGAAGCCAGCACCCGCACACTTAATGAAGAACTCGATTTGGAATGCGCAACCATGCGCGCGCTTGGCCAAAGCGCAGATTATAAAGAAGGCGTGGATGCCTTTTTGAACAAACGCAAACCCGTCTACACGGGCAAATAGCTTAAAGGACGCCCTCCATGACCATCCAGACCCTCACGAGTTTTCAAGGCGGCGCCTGGACGCCCGCAGCCGGCGACACCCGGGCGATTTTGTCGGCCATCAATGGTGAGACCATCGCGCAGGTCGCCGGCCAAGCCGATGTGGGCGCCATGGTGGACTATGCCAAAAGCGTTGGCGGCCCTGCCCTGCGCGCCATGAGCTTCCATGAACGCGCGACGATGATTAAGGAGCTGGCCAAAGCCATGATGGCGGGCAAGGATGCGCTTTATGAGCTGTCTTACCAAACGGGCGCGACGAAAGCGGACAGTTGGATCGATATTGAAGGCGGCGCTGGCACCCTTTTCGCCTACGCCTCCAAAGGCAAGCGCGAGCTGCCCAATGCGCATGTGTTAGTCGATGGCGATGCGGAGATGCTCAGCCGCGAAGGCAGCTTTATTGGCCAGCATATCTATACGCCGCTTAAGGGCGTGGCCATCCACATCAATGCTTATAATTTCCCCATCTGGGGCATGCTGGAAAAGCTTGGGCCTACCCTACTGGCCGGCGTTCCCGCCATCGTCAAGCCAGCCACCTCGACAGCCTATTTGGCTGAAGCAGCGTTTAAAGTACTGCTAGACGCGGGCGTTCTGCCAGGAGGCGCGCTGCAGTTCATCGCCGGCGGTGTAGGCGATATGTTTGACCATCTCGATGGTCAAGACTCCATCGCCTTTACCGGGTCAGCGGCGACGGCCACCCTGCTGCAAGGCAATCCGAAAGTTGCTGAAGAAGCCATTAAATTCACCGCCGAGCGCGACAGCCTCAATGCCTCGATTTTGGGCCCCGATGCAGCGCCAGGAACGCCGGAATTTGACCTTTTCATCAAAGAAGTCGCCAAAGAGATGACGGTTAAGGCAGGCCAGAAGTGTACGGCCATTCGCCGCGCCGTGGTGCCCGCCACTTATCTTGATGCGGCGCAAGAAGCGCTTGTCGCAAGGCTCGGCAAAACCACGGTGGGTGACCCACGCGTTGAAGGCGTACGCATGGGCGCTTTGGCAAGCAAAGGCCAGCTGCAAGATGTGCGCGAGAAAGTCAGTGCGCTGTCTGCTAGCAATCCGATTGTGTTTGGCGCCTTGGATAGCGGCGATTTTGCTGGCGATGGAACTGAAAATGGGGCTTTCATAAGCCCCATCCTCATGCGTTGCGAGCGCCCTTGGGACAGCGACGCCGTCCATGATGTGGAAGCCTTTGGCCCCGTCTCCACCCTGATGCCCTATAGCGATGAAGCTGACGCTGTTGCCCTCGCGAACCGCGGCAAAGGCTCGCTGGCGATCTCGCTGTTCACGCACGACAACGCCGCCGCCACCAATTTTGTCATGGGCAGCGCCAGCCACCATGGCCGCATGGTGCTGATCAACCGCGACTGCGCTAAAGAATCCACGGGCCATGGCAGCCCGTTGCCACAGCTGGTGCACGGCGGGCCTGGCCGGGCCGGAGGCGGGGAAGAGATGGGCGGCATCCGCGGCGTGAAACACTATATGCAGCGCACTGCCCTACAAGGCAGCCCGGGCATGCTGACCAAAGTCGTGGGCCAATACCTGCCCGGCGCGCCTAAAGAGGAACCTGCCAAACACCTCTTTCGCTACAAGTTCGGCGAGTTGCACCCCGGCATGTCCATCACGACGAAGGACCGCACTGTCACCTTGGACGACATTGAGCACTTTGCCCATTTCACAGGCGATACCTTCTACGCGCACATGGATGAAGAAGCTGCCGCTGCCAGCCCCATCTTTGGCGGCCGCGTCGCGCATGGATATCTCATCCTCTCCTTCGCCGCTGGCTTGTTTGTAGACCCCGCGCCGGGCCCTGTGTTGGCAAATTATGGCCTTGAGGGCCTGCGCTTCATCAAGCCGCTTGCGCCCGGGGAGACCATGAAAGCAACGCTAACTGTTAAGTCCAAAAGCCAGCGCAATGAGGAGATGGGTGAGGTCAAATGGCGGGTTGATGTCACCAGCCCAGAGGGTGAACTCTACGCCAGCTATGACCTTCTCACCATGAACGAGGTTTAGCTGTGCAAGCTTCACACACCGTGGCCCTGAACTCGATTCAGGGCCCCTCACAGAAACAAGCTCTCATTCTTGAAAGAGGTGCTGAATCAAGTTCAGCACAACGGGAAGGCATCCGCTATGGGCTATGAACCCATTGAAACCGGCAGCCGGGACGAGATTTCCGCGCTGCAGCTTGAGCGCCTGAAATGGTCTCTCGCGCACATCTACGCCAACAATGCAGCATATCGCGCCAAATGTGAGGCGATAGACGTCCATCCTGACGATTGCCACACCTTGGCGGATCTCGCCAAATTCCCCTTCACCGGCAAGGCAGACCTACGGGCGGCCTATCCGTTCGGCTTCTTCAGCGTGCCTGAAGACAAGCTCGCACGCATCCACGCGTCTTCAGGGACCACCGGCCAGCCAACGGTTGTTGGCTATACCAAAGACGACATCAAAACCTGGTCCACCGTCGTCGCCCGTTCGCTTTATGCCGCCGGCGCACGGCCGGGCATGAAAGTCCATGTGGCTTATGGCTATGGCTTGTTCACCGGGGGCCTCGGCGCGCACTATGGCGCCGAAGAGCTCGGCTGCGCTGTCATCCCCATGTCGGGCGGCCAGACCGCAAAACAGGTCCAGCTCATTGGCGACTTCAAACCCGACGTCATCATGGTCACGCCCAGCTATATGCTCGCCATTTTAGACGAGTTTTTCGCCCAAGGCATCGACCCCAGGGCCTCCTCTTTGAGAACAGGCATCTTTGGCGCAGAACCCTGGACGCAGGCCATGCGTGCTGAAATCGAGCAAGCCTTTGATATGGACGCGGTGGATATTTATGGGCTCTCAGAGGTCATCGGCCCGGGCGTGGCCCAAGAGTGCGTGGAAGCCAAAGACGGGCTGACAATTTGGGAAGACCACTTCTACCCCGAAGTCATCGACCCAGAAACGGGTGACGTCCTCCCCGATGGCGAAGAAGGCGAGCTTGTCTTCACCTCGCTCACCAAGCAAGCCATGCCCATTATCCGCTACCGCACGCGCGATTTAACGCGGCTGCTGCCTGGCACATCACGCTCCATGCGGCGCATTGAGAAAATCACCGGCCGCAGCGATGACATGCTGATCATCCGCGGCGTGAATGTCTTCCCCAGCCAAATTGAAGAGCAAATCCTCACCTGCAAAACGCTTGCGCCGCACTATGAGATTGAAGTCACCCGCAAAGGGCGCATGGACATGGTCCGCATTGACGTGGAATGCCGCCAAGGCACGCCCAGTAGCGTAGCAGACGCCGACGCGAAAGATCTGGCCCATAAAATCAAAACGGTGGTCGGCATCTCTACCACAATCAAGGTCGCCGAACCCGGCGCGTTGAACCGCTCCATGGGCAAAGCCGCCCGGGTGAAGGATTTGCGTCAAGGCACCTAATGTTTCGCCAGCGAAAGGGCTGTTCCAATAAGGCACATCTGCGAAAAGTGCGTCGGCACGGTTAACACTGGCAGCACCACAGGCGCTACAACCCACGATATATAGGCGAAAAGCGAACGTTGGCATGCGTTTTGCTGCGCTGTAATGCAGCCATTGCAAATGGGCATCGGGTGTAAAAGGGCGGCTACACCATGACCAGGCAAGGAGCGCTGCCTTTTTAATGGGGGTGCGTCATGCACAAACGTCACGTTATTTCTGGTCTATCTTGTTTCGCCTTGTCACTTGGAATGAGCGCAGCTGCGGTTGCGGCGCCTTTTTCCACAACAACATACAGTTTGGAATTCAGGGGATTCATCGCTGATAGCAGCAACGCGGCGCAAGCATTCTTCGAGCAATATACAGCGCTCAACCCAACACTCACGCTGCGCACCTTCACGGACCTAGGCACAGCAGGCACACCAAGCGCTGACCTCCCTGGCGCGACAACCTATGAGAATGCGGCCGAGTTTAGCCTGGTTGCTTTAGAGCGCCCCGGCGTATACCGCGTCATTTCAGGCCGCCCCTCCGACGGAGGCCGGTCTTTGATTGAGGTCGGGAATGATCTGTCGGCCACTTCTCCTTCTGCGCCGCCTATCGATTCTTTTTTCCTCGATGCGAGCACCAACTCGGGCACTTCCAATCCGCTCATTTTCCTAACGGACGGCGTCCCGAGCGGTGCTGGTATTGCGACAGTACAAGTTGATTTGTTCAACGACACTGGAACCGCTTTGAGCGACTCATCCTTGCCGGTTTCCTTGGCGATTTCCGATTTCCAAAGTCCCGATGGGTTCAATACGGTCAATTTTCTCAATGCCGCCGATAGTGTTCGCTATACCGTGACAAACATTGCAGACACTCCGACCCTTGTGTTGGGCGAGGGGCCTCGCAACGTGCTCGATGAGTTCGAAATGGGCCAGCCAGTTCCAGATTCCCCTAGCCTGCTGAGCAATGGAGCGAACACGCGTGCTTTCGATCCGTCACTCTTCCCGGGGATCAGCAGCGACGTCACCGGGCAAACGGAGGATTTTGCCTTGCCTGAAGGAACAGAGGCGCGGGTCATACAGATCGATGAAGGCGCGAACGCAGCGTTTTTGGAGCTAAACAGCTTTGCGAACTTTACCGAGCTGCTCTTGCCCAGCGGCGCCGAAGGCGATGTGTATCACCTGACCTTTTTTGACCCCAATGGAGGTATAGTAGCGCAGGTCAATCTCGCGCCTGGGGCACCTCTGGTCCTCGGAGATCTTGGCCAGACACCGCCGATAAGCAGCCTGCTTATTGAAGGCATCAATGCGCTCCCAAATGCAGCTGGCGAAGGCCTGCCAATCGCCTTCTCGTACATCGGCTTTGGCACCGATTTGGCGTTGTCATTTAGTGCGCTCACGATCCCCGTTGAGGTTCTCGAGCCCGCCGCTTTGCTCCTATTTGCGTCCGGCCTGTGCGGGCTAGGTCTGCGCCGGCGCAAAGGATAACCGAGGAAAAAGCTGTCTAAGCGCCTGGGTATACCGGCAAGCCAGGTGGTTTGTGATAGAGCAAACCATCTGTTGGCCAGTCGCCCAACCGTGCGGCGGCTTCATAGGTTTCCTGGAGGAAAGTGAGCAGCGTGTCTTGCGGCGAGGGTGCAGTTTGCACAGCTGCGTAGGGCAGAACAAACTCGCCCAGGTCCGCATGCCAATAGGCGCCCGGCACGGAGAGTTTCGTGTCACCGTAACGCCCCAGGGCGGGATAGGCATAGGCATAAAAGGCGGCCTCATCAACACCGCCTCCCCCGCCCCAAAAGCCGGCTGAGGCGACTTCGTGAGAGTAGGCATCTCTTGTGATGGGGTCCGGCAATGCTGGGACGCCGCCGGGGTGATCGGGCGCTTTGCGGCCAGAAAACCGGGTGACGGCTAAGTCAAAGCTGCCCCAAAACAGATGCACGGGGCTGGATTTGCCAAGATAGCCAGCGCGAAAGCGGGTGAAGACATGGTGGATGTGGCTCAGCGCCTGCCAAAACTCGTTTACGGCCTCGCCATCATAGTGCGCGGGCGTGGTTTGCTGCGCGAAGGGGACGGGATCGGCCACTTCATTGGGCGCGCCATGGGGCTTTGCTGAAATCCCCATATCGTCAAGCAACGCTTCCACATCTCCATAAAAACCAGCGATGGAAGAGCAAGTCAGAGGAACAGTGCCCCCCTTGCCATCGCTACGCGACCAGCGCAGCACGTGGTCGATAAAGTCAAACTGTGCCTCATGGGTGAGCCCGCCACCTGGCATAGGGCCGGTGGTGACGCCGCGGGCATTCACATACAGCGTCGCATGCCAACTATGGTTCAGCCACGGCGTAAGCGCCAAGCGCACCTTGCCGACGATTTGCAGCATCATATGGACTGTCGGCGCAGTGGCCAGCCATCGGTTAGTGTCCAGAGTTGGCCAGGGCATGCGTATCTCCACTCTCTTCTGGTTTAGGCGGCACTATAGCGCGTGCGCATGACGCGAAAAATGCACCAAAACGAATTTCTCCGTTTCGACCTCGGGAATACGCGCGCTTTGAAAGCCTTGCAAAGGGCGCCAAAACCTGGCACCGCCGGGCGCATGACCATGCCAACCACAGCACTGGGTCCAAGCGACAGCGACTTTGACTACCAGACCTACCCCTTCTACCTGCTCTCACGCGCATCCGGCCGCTATAATGCCGCCATGGAGGCAGCGCTTAAGCCACTGGATTTAGACCAAGCGCGTTGGCGGATATTGCTGGTTCTCGCTCAGCATGAGGCTTTGGGCACGCAGGAGATTGCCCGCAAGGTCGTCTACAAACTCTCGACCACCACGCGCATGGTGCAACGCTTGGAACGCGATGGCTATGTCATCACTCGGCAATCGGACGCGGATGGCCGCATCCGCAACGTGGCCATCACCGAAGCTGGGCACCGCGTGGTCGATCAAAGCCGCCCGCTTGCGCAGAGCTTTTACGCGGCAGCCTTTGACGGTATCTCAAACACGGAGCTACAGGCCTTCAGCAAAGTGCTGGCCGCCATCGATACAAAGCTGCGCTAGACGGCTTTAAGCAGGAAGACAAGCAGCAGGCTGTAGAACAGCACGCCGCCGCCAATGAGGAGCAATTGGCTGTTACTGCCGGCCGTTGATTGCACAAAGGTTTTGGCTTGGTTGATAAGGTCCGGCCAGGTGTAGGAGACAAAGTCACCCTGCGTGACCAGATTGACGAGCTTGCCCTCCTCATCAACCACCGGCAAACGCCGAAAGCGCTCGTTTGACATGATGCGCAGCCATTCCAGCAAATCATCACTGGCCTTCGCGACACGCACTTCCGCCGTCATCAGGTCACCGACCTTTGTGCCATCGGGGTCAATGCTGCCAGCGACGACACGGTTGAGATAGTCACGCTCTGTCAGAAGGCCGAGCACTTTATCGTCAGGCGAGACAATGACGATGGACCCATAATTTGCCTTCGCCATCATTTGCGCCGCTTCGCGCAGCGTCGTTTCCGGCCCGCATGTCAAAGGCCGCGGTTTTGATTTAAACTCAGGTTGATCAGCAATTTTCATATTTTGCGCTCCCCGATAGGATCAAGAACGGTTCGCCCCCTCTTCCTATCACATGGCACAAAATGACGCAGGGTCCACCGGCGGTTTGTGCAACCACCTTTCCTTACGCGGCCGGGCGTTCATCCCGGTTGGTATGAATGATGCTGCCTTCGCGCGGGGTGGACAGTTTAAGCCGTGATTTGCGCCTGTCATTGCTGCCCACAACCCAACCTTCAAGCACCAGTGTTTCGAGCGTTTGAAGGGCGTGATATATGCCCAGGGCCGGCGTCGCCCCTTGCCCGGGGTTGGCAGTGAAGTACTGCGTGAGCAGCGCGTGGATATCGCTGATGGCGACAGCCTTTTGCAGCACTTGAAGAATAAGCTCAAACAAACCAGCGCGAATGAGTTGCTTCTCGCCGCGTACATAGGCTGGCAGATAAGTAATCTTCCCATCCTTGAAAACCGGTGCCTTTGTCTCCTGCGCCTCTTTCAGATTCAATTTGAAGCGATTGTAGCGATTGAGTTCCCAGCCCAATGTCTCGTCGGTGAAACGCTCTGTGATTTGCTTCATACTCACAAGGTCCAGGCCGCCCAGGCCAACTTGACCGGGACTGTCATTGGTAAACCCGCCCGTCCCGAGCCAGCGAAAAGCCTCTTTGGCGGAAAGCTTGAGACCTGCATCCGAGGCGATTTGGGCCGTATAGTCTTGCAAATCACTAAATTGGCCATTGGCCGTATACCAAAAGTCGGCAAAGCGAATATGTTGGCGGATGCGCGTTCTTTGGGTGCTGCTGTAGTGCTGGAAAAGCCAAACGCGTTCCTCTGGCTGGGCAAGAACTTGCGGCAAAATATAGGCGGCTTCGCGCGCGCCGGTTTGAGTGAGTGTCATGCCGGCCGCCAAAATAGGGTCGGCGAAACCGGCGCATTCGCCGACCATCAGCCAATTCTCGCCAGCACTACGGTCAGCCAGAAACGACCAATCTTTTGTGCCCTGCACATCCGTTTCGCGTATTGCGTTTTTGGTGAGGGCACAAATGGTTTTATCAGACGCGATCGCCGCTAGATAAATCTCTTCCGGCGATTTCCCGCTCGCTTTGTAATGCTCAGCTGGACACACAAAGCCAATGGAGGTGCGCGTGGGTGAGAGGGGAATGAACCACAACCAGCCGGTTCCAAGGCTCATAACTTGGACGCGCGTGCCGCCGACACCAATTTCGACCGCCCACTCTGCGTTCTCCCAATAAGACCAGAAGGCGACATTTTTCAGCGCGGTCGGCACAGTCACGTCGACGCCCATTGCTTTGCGCAAAATGGCGGCATTACCGGATGCATCCACATAGTAGGCGGCTTCAATCTGCCGGCCATCGGACAAAGTAAGCCCGGTGACTTGGTCCCCATTCTTTGCAACCGATTTTACGCCAGTTTGCTGAAAGACTTCGCAGCCCAGCTTTTCAGCGTGGCGAAGCAAAATGTCATCATAAACGGCGCGTTCCACTTGAAAGGCGGTTTGTTTGCGTTGTCCCGTATAGTGGGCAGGGCGTGGCTCGTCTTTGAACTGATCAATGGGGAGGAACTCAAAGTCCCACAAGGTGTCCTCTTGGCCCCAGCGATAAGTCGCGCCGATCTTGATGGGGAAACCAGCCGCTTCGACATCGTCCCAGCAGCCCATTTCATGGAGGATGCTGCTGATGGGCGGCAATTGGCTTTCGCCCACATGCTCACGCGGGAATGCTTCTTTCTCAAAGATCGCTACCCGCAAATTGGGATGATATTTTTTGATCAAAGCGCCTGTCGTGCTGCCGCCGGGGCCGCCGCCGATGATGGCAATGTCATAAGGTTGCATAAACCACTCCTCATTCCAGCGCCTGGTAACACGTGCGCACTTGCCAGTGCGTTACCGCAACGCAAAGGGCCTGCAACATCGCTGCTGCAGGCCCTTTGATCTCGCTGAAGAGAATGCGGCGTTATTGGCGCCGACGGCGGCCGACAGCAAGGCCAGCAAGACCTAGCCCGAGGAGGCCAAGCGCGCCTGGCTCTGAAACATCGACCGGCTCGCCCTCTATGGTTAAACGCCAGTTACCAAATGTCCCCCCGTCAACATTCACCGTATCTGTAATGCGCAGCGTCCAATCGCCAAGGGACGATGTGCCGTCAAAGATGGACAAGGCTTCGCGCGGGATCCAAGATTGCGTGTAAGGCGCGTCCGCTGCCTGGGCTGTTGTGATAGAGACCAAAGCCTCGTCATCGAAAATGGTCATGACAAGGTCGTCGCCGCTACTGCCGTCCACGAACAGGCCGTTGTCGCCCATCAACCGCACGGTGGTGAGGTCTGGGCCAATCAAATCAATATCTAAGTCGCCGACCCATGTGTGCTCCAAATTCACTTCAACATTGATGTCGGTGATCAGGAAGTCATCAAGGACTGAGATAGTGCTGGTGACCGATGTGCCAGCGTTTGGACCGATTTGCGTCAGGCCGCCGTCTGCAGTCCCGACATATGTCATCACGGCAGCAGACGCTGGCGCTGCGGTCAAAGCCGCAGCTGCTACAGCGGCAAAGAGTGTTGTTTTGATCATTTTGGTGCTCCCAAATACGCAACTGTTCATCTTGACACTGTAGTGAGCAAGGCATGTGCCAAAGAAACCAGATCGACCTTAAAATATTGTTTTTATTTATTTTTATAAAACACCTTTTGGCGCGATATGCCGGATCTGTAAGCCAAAACTGGCAGAGTTGCGCAGAATTGGGACAAACAGAAAATATTTGACCCGGGCGCAAAATACTTTAAGCTTAAAGTAGTTTAGAAAGAGGAGCTGAGCCTTGGCAGAAGCGGACCCCCGACTTGCTTCTGACGACGCTGACCCATGGTCACCGCGCCGCCGAAAGCTATCGCCGTCACAGCCGGAATCCTTTGCTGGACAGCCCAATATTGCGATCCAGCCGGACTTTGAACGCTTTGATCAGCACAATGATATGTTTTGCCGCGGTTTTTGGGACCGCGGGTTTTCCAATAAGAATGTCGTCAGGTTTTTCCGGTCTTTTGTGAAGCCGGGCGAACGCTTTCGCGATAAAGATGGCTATCAGCAAAGGGATTATGCCCTGCGCAATGGCCCCTGGGTGGTCACGGAGATGCTCGCAGAGCTGAAAAAAGCCGAGAACCGCCGAGACGGATTTTGGGACCCGTTCTCTGCCCATGTCCCGCCTAAAGTCGCGCCCATGCCCATTGCTGACGAGGCCAAAGCGGCACGCGACATTAAACGCATTGCCAAGCTGTATGGCGCCGATCTCGTCGGCATCACTGACTATGACGACCGCCTGACCTACGCCTCTGGCTATTCCGCGCGCACCAATAGCTGCAAGCCAGTTGAGCTGCCTGACGGCCTCACCAACGTCATCGTGTTCGCCAAATCCATGGATTATGACCTGATCCGCACGTCGCCTGCCGCAACGGCGTCCACGGCGCCTGCCATGGGCTATGCGCATGACGCGACCATCTTGCTGGCGTTGGCGCAATATATCCGCTCGCTTGGCTATGAGGCTGTGGCCAATCAAAATGACACCACCCTCGCCATCCCCTACGCCATCAAAGCTGGGCTTGGCGAATATGGGCGCAATGGCCTGCTGATTACGCCCGAATACGGCCCGCGCATTCGCCTCGCGCGCATCTTAACCAACATGCCGCTGGCCCATGACAGCCCCAAAAAATTTGGCGTTGAAGAAACCTGCACCCAGTGCCGGCGCTGCGCCAACAACTGCCCGCCTCAAGCCATTGACCATGGGGATCCATCGGATTTCACCTACAATGCCTCCAACATCAAAGGCGTGAAGAAATGGACCACTGATGGCGAGAAATGCTTCACCTTCTGGGTATCAAAAGGCACGGACTGCGCCAATTGTATCCGCACTTGCCCCTATAACAAACCGGTGCGCAGCCTGCGCGGCAAGCTGATCCGCTGGATGCTTGGCACGCGTTTACGCGGGCTTGCGCTGAAATGGGATGACGGCCTGCGCTGGCATGATCAGAAATCCGGCGATGGCTGGTGGGACCTCACCAAGGCCAACGCGCGCGCTGCATGGGAGACCATCGCCAAGGCGGATGATAGCGCGCCAGATACACGCAAACATGAAATGCAAATGCGCTTGAGGAAAGTGCTTGAGACAAAAAGGGCAAAGGAAAGCTGAGATGAAAGCCGTTTATTATGAAGAGTTTGGCGCTGCGGACGTCATGAAAATTGGTGAGCAGCCTTTGCCAGAGATTGGCCCTGATCAAGTGCTGGTGAAAGTGGCCGCCACGTCTGTTAACCCGATTGACCGGCGCTTGCGGTCAGGTGAGCTGAAAGATTTCTTCCAATATGAATGGCCCGTTATCCCCGGCTGGGACGTGGCCGGCCGTATTGAAGCCGTGGGCGAAGATGTGGAAGACTTTGCGGTCGGTGATGACATCGTCGGCCTTGGCTTCACCTGGAAAGTCGGCCCGGGCGCTTATGCGGAGTATATGGCGATTGATGAAACGGCCATTGCCAAGAAACCCAGCAACCTGAGCTGGCACGAAGCTGCCAGCCTGCCTTTGGTCAATTTGACGGCCTGGCAGTCGGTCAATGAAAGCTACAAAATCAAGCCGGGCGATGCCGTCTTCATTCAAGCCGGCGCTGGCGGTATTGGCTCTGTTGCCATCCCCATCGCCAAGCATTTAGGCGCGAAAGTCTATACCACGACACGCTCAAAGAATTTTGACTATGTCGCCGGCCGCGGCGCGGATGTGCCCATTGATTACAAGCGCACCAACTATGTACACGTCCTCAAAGAGCATGAGCCGGACGGTGTCGACATGGTGCTGGAGACGCTTGAAGATAAGTTCTACGTGGAAAATGCCATCCGCGTGACCAAACCCGGCGGCACCGTCATCTACATGAACAATGAGCCGCC
>JBCCDR010000018.1:0-15133 GCA_039030675.1 Pseudomonadota bacterium
CGCCTTCCACAAGCAGCTTGTAATACAGCGCAGGGAAATCGATGCCCGCAGCGATGGCGAGCGGCACAGAGCCCCAAAGCCTGGCGTTGACCTCCAGCAGGATATGCGCCCCGGTTTCCTTGTTGTGGCGGAACTCGAACATGGCCAGGCCCGTCAAGTTCGTGGCCTTGGTCATCTTCTCCACATCATCCATCATCACAGGATGCAGCGGCGCACTTTTGCGGTAGGAGCTGCCGCCGCCTGTCTCAGGCTCATGTACGCGTTGGTGCTGAAAGGCTTGGAGGATCTCCCCTTCATGCGCCAGGACGGAAATGCCTGCGCCGCTCCCCGGGAAGACGGCTTCGACGAAATAAGTGTTCCAGCTGTCCATGGCTTTCAGCGCGCTATAGAGCGCGTCTGGGCTATGGGCTAAACGCACGGAGCGGCGTGAGAAGAGATTGCCATCCACGAAGGAGCGGCTGGGTTTGATGGCCAGCGGCAACCCAAACTCACTGATGAGGTCAGCCGCGCCTTCCTCCGGGTGGAACGTCCGCCCTGCAGCGACCGGCACGCCGACAGAGGTCGCGCAGGCCCGGGTTTTCACCTTGTCAAAGAACACATCAAAGGCATGGTCGTTGACGATGCCAAGAACGGTGTCTGCAAAACGCGCGCGGGCTTTCACCAGCGGCAGGATGCCTTTCTCGTTACACGGCAGAATGAAGCTGTAGCCTTCCCGCTGATGCAGCCGTTCAAGCGCATCGACCCAGTCATCCGGCGATAAATCATGCGGCGGCAGGGTGATGCGGCGCTTGATGTAGCGTGAACTCAGGACTGGCGAGGCCCAATCTTCGGGCGCGGCGTGCACTTCAAGCCCCAAACGGCCAAGCGAGCGCACTGACGCTAAGAAAGAGCGGTTATCATCACCGATGACGAGGACCTTCTTGGTCATCACGCGGCCTTCGCGGCGCTTTGCGCGTTTCGCGCCAGGCCAACCATCTCATCCGGCCCAGCATGTGCGCCGCCGAGGGTTTGCGTGAAAAAGCGCAGGAACGCCGTCATCTTATCGCGCAACGCCTTCACGTCTGCCTGTGTTTGCGCATAAGGCGTATATCCCGGCGCCGCCGTTGGGGAGTGGAAAGATAACGTAAACAGCCGGACGCCGCCCTCATAAAGCGCTTTGGTAAGCACCTTCATATCCTCAAGCGGCATGCCTTCAATCGTCAGGCGCGCTTGGCGGACAGCGCCCAGCCGCGCGGCAATGGCGGGCAGCTTGAGGGCAGCAGCGGCGCCATCTTCCGCCAGCACCAGCTTGCGCAAACCAGCCTCACAGAGGAAACCCACATGCCCGCCAGAATGAGGCACATGCAGCAAGTCTGGATGCGCGGCATTGAAAAAGGCTTGTGCAGAATGGTCACGCCAATTGGGGCCCTCATAGCGTTGATAGTCCCAGCCCGGTGCGACAGAGAAATCGAGCGTGTAGCCTAGCTTCGCAAGCGCTGCGCTGGTGCCCGGCCCGTAGCCATAACGCCCCGCCAGATAAGCTGTCGGACGGATGCCAAAAGTCGTTTCAAGCGCCTGTGTCAGCGCTGCGAGCTTCGCCTCTTCCAGCGCAGGCGGCAAGTTCCCAGGGAAGCTATTTTTGTTGCAGACCTCTTCGTCAAAAGGTGGGCAGACCCAAGGGTGCAAATGCGCGCCAAGGCTGGCATCGCCGCTATCAAACAAGGGTTTGAAAAAGGCGATGGCCTCTTCATCCTGGGTGATGGGATAGCCGCAGCTATAATGCGGCTTATAGCCGTGTTCTAAAGCGGCAGCCTGAAACGCTGCCAAATGAGGCACATGTTTGACGGTATTGACCGCGCGGTCAAACGGCCCATCCCAATCAAATTCTTCCTCCGTATGCACCACGATGCACAAGCGCGGCGCCACATCCGGTGGGAAGGCCACATCGGGCCCGCGCTGCGGCCAAGGGGCTGGGGATGAGGAGGAAGCCATATATCGCTGCGCTTGATGTGGCCGGTGTTGCTGCTCAACGTTCTAAAAGCCAAGCCTTAAAGCGGTATGAACTGCTTGGCGATATGCCGGAGAAAATGCCTGAAAAAATAGCGCGTTACCAGCCTTTGCGCCGTGCAAAGACTGCAACAAAACCCAGGCGTGTGGCCTTTAAGGCGCAGGTTGCACAAGCTCGCGGAAGGTGGACCACCCGGTCGGGCTTTCCGCCCAGCGCTTCATGATGACCATATACCGCCCGCTGCGCTGCATCGCCGCGCCGCCTGCTTTGGGCGTGAGCACGATATCATACGTGCCGTGCGTGCTGGCCATATCCGCGCTGATGGAGAGGTTCTCCAGCGCGTCTGTCATGGTGATTTGGAAATGCGCCAGCGCAGCCGCATAATTGGCCTCCACTGCCGCTTTGCCATCAAGCACTTTGTCAAAGGCAGGGATCTGAATCACATCAGGATGGAAATACGCCATCATGGTCGCCAAGTCGCCAGCCTTATAGGCACTGAACACCCGGCGCCGCGTTTCCTCAATGGCTGCAACATCATCGCTTAAGGACATGGTCTTCCCTTCTGCTGCCGGCACGGTCATACAGGATGGATGTAGGGTATGGAGGTCAGGAGACCAATGGCAAACCGCGCGCGCCTCGCTGAAACGCTTCCAGGCATGCTCGCCCATGAAGGCACGTGGGAGGGCGAATACCAGCATGTTGATTTGGCAGGGACCATCCTTGACCGGCATAGCGCGCGCATCGTCTGCGAATTCCCTGATGGAGGCCCCTACGCCTATATCCAGCATAACCTGTTCACCTGGCCTGACGGCCGCACCACCACCGCCACACTGCCAGGCGTCCTAAAGGACGGCATGCTCTGGTGGGACGTTGAGACCTTTCACGGCAAAGCCTGGCAAAGTGGTGACGGCCTCATCCTGCTCCACCTCATCCGCAAAGACCTAGAAGGCGGCGAGTTCTTTGAAATGATTGTGCTGGGCAGCGACGGCACCAGCCGCGCACGCACTTGGCATTGGTTTGAGAACGGGAGGCTCACGAAGCGTACGCTGTGTAATGAGCGGCGGGTATAGGGGGGATAGGCCACCTTTCGCGCTTAAATGAAGTCAATGCCGTAGCCCTGAACTTGATTCAGGGCCTCTTTCCATAAGTCTAGCGTCAGTCGGACAGAGATGCTGAATCAAGTTCAGCATAGCGGTTGGCTTCGCGGCCAGCTCGTTCCAGCCGCGACCCTTTGTTGTCCCACACTTACCCGCCTCTTATAACGCCTGCGTTTCTGTTTAACGGCTTATTAACCACTTAAGCGGATTGTCGTGCCCGTAACGATTTTTCTGCCACAGCCGAAGGACACGCAGATCATGGAAGGCCTCGACACCCTCTTTGCAGGCGACCACACGACGGACTATCTAAAGGTTTGGAAAAGCGCGCTGATCCAGTCTGTGCGCTCGGACAAACCCGATTTTACCAACCGCCAGCTTGCGCTGTTGCTGATTGTGTATTTAGAGCCAGGACCGCACACGGTGCGCGGGCTTGCAGCGCAGCTGGATGTGGCCAAACCTGTGATTACGCGGGCGCTTAACACGCTGGAAGACATCGGCTATGTCAAACGCAAGCGCGACATGTCGGACCGGCGCAACCTGTTCGTCCAGCGCACTGTCAAAGGGGCCGTGTTCTTAAGTGAATTTGCTGATTTCATTTCGCAAGCCTCAGACACCGCCGGCGAGGACAGCGCGATTGTGGATGGCCTCTCCATGCAGGCGGCCGGCTAGCAGGCCTATCCCAGCATGAGCCAGGCGCATGTCTTAACGCCAAGCGCGTGGCTCTATGAAACGTCGGATAACCAAGCCCATGTGAGCAGCCAGCTGCTGCATGGCGAGGATGTGGACATCCTCAGCTCCCAAGGCGCTTTTCACAAAATCAAAGCGGCACGAGATGGGTATGAAGGCTGGGTGCGCAGCGACGCGCTCACGCAAGGCCCGGCAGCACCCACGCACACAGTCTGCGTGCCAAGCGCGCCGATGTACCGGTTGCCCGACTTTAAGGCAGAGCCCGTGCTCACATTGCCGCTCAATGCACGCGTGCGCGTGACGGGCGCGCAGACGGAAGAAAACCCAGCTTTCCTGCCCACTGACAGCGGATTTGTGCCCGCGCGCCATGTCTGTGAGACCCCTTTAAACCAGCCACCGCATGAGATTGCCCGCGCCTTTTTAGGCACGCCCTATGCCTGGGCCGGACGCACCTATCACGGCATCGATTGTTCAGGCCTGATCCAAATGGCGCTATGGGCGCGCGGCGAGGACTGCCCACGCGATAGCGGGCCGCAATGGCAGACACTCGGCCGAACGCTTGACGCAGGCGAGGCGCCAGACGAGGGTGACCTCGTCTTCTTTCCAGGACATGTCGGCTTCTATGTGGGGGGTGGCCAACTCTTGCATGCCAACGCTACGCATATGCGCACGACGATTGACCCGCTAGAAGAGGTGATTAGCTGGGTCGCCCGCGAGAGCGACACGCCTTTGCTTGGGTTTAAGAGATTAAGCTAACGCCTACTCTGCAGCAGCGACCACTTGCGGCAGCGAATCAGACTGGTCGCCATTGACCCACAAGTATTTGATGATGGCAGCCCGGTCTGCTGGCTTCTTCAGACCCGCAAAAGACATCTTGGTACCGCGCAGCCAGCTGGATGGCTTTTTGAGGAACCCATCGAGCTTTTCATAGGTCCAATCGCCCTCAAGAGCGCCCATCACACTTGAATAGGGAAATCCGCTGGCATCGGCGATATCTTCCCCAACGGTGTTCCACAGATTGGGGCCGGTGCCGTTTTTGCCGCCTTCAACCACGTTATGGCATTGGGAACACTTCTTAAACAGGCGCTCGCCCTTCTCAACAGAGGCTGCAGCGAGCAGCTCTGCAAGGGATGGGCCCTGCTCAATCGGCTCACTAGGCTTCTGAGCGCTGGTGGTTTCAGGAACCTCAATCACATAGGCAACCGCTTCGGCCGGCTCCACATGGAACAGCACTTCCGTGCCCCACCCAATGAACATGACCAGCAAGGCGCTTGAAAGGCCTGCCATGAAAATTTTATTCCACTCGTAGGAGTCCATAACCACTTCCATTGTGTTTGCAGAGCCAACACGGCCCATCAAAACCGCGCGCACCCTATCTACGCTGCAGGCGCGAAGCAAGCCCGATGTAGCCGCACCTGCGTAAGACTTTGGTCTGCACGCATAATACCTCTATGAAAAGCATCAAAGTCTTGCTTTTTCGATAAAAAAGCCCCTAAGCCACACCATGTCACAGTCGCAGCAAACCAGCCAAAAGATTGCCTTCCAAGGCGCGCCGGGCGCTTACTCTAACATCGCCTGTTTAGAAGCGTTTCCCGATTGGCAGGCGGTGCCGTGCATTACCTTTGAAGACGCCTTTGCCAAGGTCGAGGCGGGCGAGGCTGAGCGGGCTATGATTCCCATTGAGAACAGCCAAGCCGGCCGCGTCGCGGATATTCATTTCATCCTGCCTGAAAGTGCGCTGAAAATCGTCGGCGAGCATTTTGTGCGCGTGCAGCATTGTTTGCTCGGCCTTGAAGGCAGTGCGCTGACGGGCGTGCGCGATGTTCTCAGCCACCCGCAAGCGCTGGGCCAGTGCCGGAAGTATCTGAACGCGCAAACCATGCACCCCGTCGCCCATAGCGACACGGCCGATGCCGCCCGCCTCATTGCAGAGGAAGGCCAAAGCCACCGCGCTGCCATCGCCTCGAGCCTTGCCGCGCAGATTTACGGCCTAGACATCCTTGCAGAGAACATCGAAGACGCCGGCCACAACACCACGCGCTTCGTTATCCTTTCAAAAGAGGCCATCGAGCCAGACCCTGCGGACGGGCCCATCATCACCACGCTGATGTTTGAAGTGCGCAATGTGCCCGCGGCGCTTTACAAAGCGCTGGGCGGATTTGCCACCAACGGTGTCAACATGACCAAGCTGGAAAGCTACCAAACCGACGGCAGCTTCCAAGCCACGCAATTCTTCGCCGACATCGACGGCCACCCCCGCGACCCCGCCGTCGCCCGCGCGCTGGAGGAGCTCGATTTCCACACCAAATGGGTCCGCAACTTCGGCAGCTATACGCGCCAGCGCAACCGCGGCGTCTTTGGCCAGGGATGAACAAAGACCGGCACGGAAGACGCCTATCCTAACTGGCTCACCGGTGCCGTAGGTCTGCTCTGTTTATGGGACGCTATAGCCTGTCGCTTGCAATCCTGCGCAGCGTCGAGGCAATCGCCTTCTCTCGCTGCGTTTTGGTCGCGTCGCCATAAAGAACAGTTCCAATCATTGCTCCGTCAATGGCGAGGCAAAGCAGGTCGGCCTGCTCTTGCGGCATCCCGTCTTCGTCTACCATGCGGTTGCGGGTGCGTTGGCGGCGGTCGTCGAGTTTGTCCTTCAGTGTTGAGTCAAGCGAGACACTGGCCACCAAAACTGCAACCAATGCGCCGTTGTCGCAAACTTGACGGATAGCCATGTCAACAAACGCATCGGTAAACCGATCTCCGCGTCCAACGGCCTGTTCAACATCGCGCATACAGTGCTCAGAAACATGGTCAAGCAAGGCGCTGATCATCTCGTCCTTCTTTTTGAAATGGTAGAAGAAGGCGCCTTTGCTCGCGCCTGCTGCCTGCACCACGCGTTCAACGCCGAGCGCGGTGACGCCTTCCGTCCTTGCCAGAGCGGCCGCGGCGTTCAGAATGTTCATTTTCGCACTCAAGCCTCACTCCTCTTCAATAAGAGCCAAACAAACTGGCTTACATTGATTCTAGACAAACCAGTCTGTGATACTGGGTCAGTCACGTTGCCCCAAACGGGGTGGAACGGCAAGCAAGGTTTGAGTTTGAGCGGCCAGCAACTTCGGCAGCTACACAGGTATACCAAAACATATAATATTGCGGCATTTAGACGTTTAGGGCAGCTCATTATGGATACACGGTCTCGACTTTCTTTGGCGTGTGGCTGCATGCCAAAGACACCCCATATCGCGATTGTCGACGCTGCCATTGCAGCTGGTTTTCCGTTTGTTGGCCTGGAGGTAACGCGCGAAGGGTGGACAGCAAGCACCACACGCGAGATTAAGGCAAGGCTTGATGACGCGCCCATCCGATTGTTGGATGCTGAGGTCCTCTTTTTAAGGCCCGGTGAAACAAATGATGCGCTGCTGCCGGCCCTCGATATCGCAGCAGAACTCGGTGCTCAGTTCGTTTTGACGGTCAGCGTTGATCCCGATCCAGACAGAAATATCCGCCGCTTTCACGCACTCTGCGATGAAGCTGAAAGCAGAAATCTTACGATCGCGCTTGAATTCATGAAATTTTTGGCAGTCGGCACACTGCCTGACGCGCTTGAGATTTTAAACGCGGCTGACCACGCCTCTAGCGCGCTCTTGCTGGACACATTGCACTTTAACAGATGCGGATATGCACCCTCAAAAATCGCTGAGATCAACCCCGGACTTCTGAGATATGCGCAGGTCTGTGATGGCACAAAAGCGCCATCTGGCACTGACAATGAAGCGCTGGTCGATGATGCCGTGTTCGGGCGCCGCCTCCCGGGCGAAGGTGATTTGCCAGTGCGCGAATTTGTTGACGCGCTGCCGAGCGACATACCCCTCAGCCTCGAGATCAGATCGTCACAGGTCTATGATCAATTTCCTGAACCTGAAGATCGTGCCCGAGCGATTTTCGACACGACATCGCGATTCCTGTGATGGCTGGATTTTAAGGCGCAGCGCTCACCAGCGCCTTTCCGCGTGTCGCCTGGGTGAACACTAAGGTGCTGCTGTCTTCGCCAAGGCGGATGTTCACTTGATTGATTTGGGATGGTTGCAAGTCCGCGAGGATATCATCGCGCACGGCGAGGACTTGAGGGGCGTTTTCGCAGCGGACTTCCTGATAGACAAAGACATAGTCCCCCTCCACTTCCGCGCCCACAAAACCAAGCACGAGAGCGCCTTGTTGCGGGTCGGTGATGCTGAAGCGTTGGTCGACGTAAAGGCCTAGCGCGGCGAGGCTGCGGGTGCCTTGAAACTCACCGTTTGGAGTGCCTTGGACCAGCGCGGCAGCCTCGAAAGCATGAGGCGTGTGAAGCCGGTGGACCACCTCCAGCACCTTCGCGTCTGTATTCCAATCAATAGTCGTGAGCGCATAGCGCGCATCATGGGATTGGGCCGCACTCAGCAGCCCAAACCACCCCAGCAGCGCTCCTAAAAGGAGCGCGGGCGCGCGCATTACCGCCGCTCAGCGGGAGCTAAGGGGACCTCAGCGCTGCCTTCTGCTTTGGGCTCGTCTTTCTTCTCAGACTTCAGCTCTTCCAGCATGTCCTTCATCAGATTGCGCGTCTTGTCTTTGGCTTTATAGGCCTGCAAGCGCGAGGATGTGATGGTGCGCGGGAAGTGATTGTTCTGCCGGTCGGCATCGGGCAGGCCATGGCCTTCGTCGATGACAATGGAAGTGATGGGCTTGTCGCTGATCATCAGCTTGGTGACATTGACGGCATCACGGCGCCAAATCTCGGCTGGGATGTGCAGCTTTTCAACGCTCTTATCGCCATAAGTGATGGTCAGCGGAATGGGCATGACCAAACCGCCTAGGTTGGCGAAATCGACGAAGTAGATAAAATCATCATCCTCTAAGGCTTTGGAGAGGGCTTTCTTCTCCCACGGCTTCAGGCCGCCTTTTTCTGCCGGCTCCTTATCCATGGTGAAGAACTTATTCTTATCCGCATTGGAGACGGTGAACTGGTCGTTCTCATTGTAGAAGTCTTTGAGTTCTGGGAACCGGTCGAGATAGGTCTTGCGGCCTTCTTCGCGGTTGCGCCGCTGAATGTCGGGCTCGGGATAATCGCGGGCGTATTCCTTGCGGTCTTCTGGGAAATCCTTTTCAGGGTCGCCGGTGGCCACTTTGTATTCGCGGATATCCTCAATGGCGAGGTCCACATGGTCGGTAGAATAAAACCAGCCGCGCCAGAACCAATCCAGGTCGACGCCGGAGGCGTCCTCTAGCGTGCGGAAGAAATCCGCCGGCGTGGGGCGTTTGAACTTCCAGCGCTGCGCATATTCTTTAAACGCAAAGTCAAACAGCTCGCGGCCCATGACCGTTTCGCGCAGCACCACCAAGCCGGCAGCAGGTTTTGAATAGCCATTGGGACCGAACTGCAAGATTGAATCGGATTGCGTCATGATGGGCACTTGGCGCGCGCTGGTCATGTAGCTACTGATATAATCGAGCACATTGGTCTTGTCGCGGAAGGCGGGATAGTTCTCCTCCCACTCAATCTCGGCCACATATTCGAGGAAGGTATTGAGGCCTTCATCCATCCAGGTCCATTGCCGCTCATCAGAGTTCACGGTCATGGGGAAATAGATGTGTCCAATCTCGTGGATGATGACGCCGATGAGGGAATATTTGATGCCGCGCGCATAGGTGCGCTCATCGACTTTCTCGCCTTTTGTGGGGCGATAGCCGTTGAAGGTCATCATGGGATATTCCATGCCGCCACGTTCCCATGTGTTGACGGACTGCGCCGTCGGATAGGGGTATGGGAAGGAGAAGCGGGAATAGACATCCATGGTGTGGGCGACCGCATGGCTCGAATATTTCGACCAAATGGGTTCGGCTTCTTGGGGATAAAAGGACATCACCAAGACGACGGGGTTTTTGTCATCGTCCTGTTTAAAGCCCATGGCGTCCCAAATGAATTTGCGTGAAGACGACCAGGCAAAATCGCGCACATTCTCGGCCTTAAAGCGCCAGGTCTTCGTACCTTTGACTTTGTCTTTTTGGTTCGCGATGGCTTCGTCAGGCGTCACGATGAAGCTGGGCTTGTTTTTGTCGCGCGCAGCGGCCAAACGCTCGCGCTGCTTTGCAGTGAGCACGTCATCCGGATTGGTCAGAACGCCTGTGGAGGCCACAATATGGTCAGCCGGAGCGGTGATGGCGACGTCGTAGTTGCCGAATTCTAAGGTGAATTCACCGCGGCCCAAAAAGGGTTTGTGCAGCCACCCGCCATAATCGGTGTAGGCCGCCATGCGCGGGAACCATTGGGCGAGGAAGTAAATATACGTATCATCCTCAAAGCGCTCATAGCCGCCGCGGCCGCCCATGGCGGCTTCGTCAATGATGTTAAGGGCCCATGAAATCTGGAAGGCCATGGATTTGCCGGGCTTGAGTGGCCGCGGCAGATCAATGCGCATCATGGTGTCGACGATGGTGTAGGTCAGGTCAGCGCCTTTTGGGATTTTTACCGCGGTGATTTCAAAGCCATGGTCCCGCTTATCAAAGGCCTGGTTGCGGCGCAGCGTGTTGTAAGAAACCGTATCGCCCTTGCCGGTCGCAGCCCGGCGCGTGCCTGCGGTCGATGCTGTTTCAGAGCGCCGTGCTAACGAGTCATTCTTAAAGCGGTTCTGGTCCAGCTGCACCCACAGATAGCGCAGGCTATCAGGCGCATTATTGGTGTAGGTGATGATTTCCGTCGCCGTGATTCGCTTCTTGTCTTCATCCAGCGTGACGTCGATTTTATAGTCCGCTTGTTGCTGCCAATATTCAGCGCCCGGCGCGCCGGAGGCGGTGCGATACACATTGGGCGTGGGAAGGTCTTGGCCGAGCTGCTCAAAGGCCTGCGCGCCCGAGCCAACGCCGCGATTATGGCTGGGCACATCTCCAGCATACGCTGGCCCAAAGACCAACAACGCCGCAAAGGCGGCAAGCAAGCGAATGACTGTCATGACAAAACTTCCTTAGGCAAACACGTAAGCGGGCGCCTATCGAGCCGGAAAAGCGCACCAAAGTAAAGGGGGTGTGTAACGCAGATTTGCCGGTTTTGCGTTACAAAATCTCCAGCACTGCTTCGGGCGGCCGGCCAAGCGCGGCTTTGCCGTCATGGAACACAATTGGGCGCTCGATATATTTGGGGTTGGCGGCCAAAAGCGCGATGTGCTGGTCTTCTGTCGTCACGCCGTCAGCCAGCTCTTTATAGCCGCTGTCTTTGACCCGCGTAATCTCCACAGCGGTTTTGCCAAGTGCGGCAAGCGCCGCTTTCAGCTCTTGCTCGCTGGGCGCATCCTCTAAGTATTTGCGGATGGTCGGCGTGAGGCCGCGCTCTTCCAGCAAGGCAAGCGTTTGCCTTGATTTCGAGCAGCGCGGATTGTGCCAGATGATGGTCATGCGTTTTTCTCCAAAAGAGCGTCAATCCCTTTGCCGATTGCGTCTTGCGGCGACGCAAAGCCTTCCTGCTGCAAACACGCAAGCAGCTCTTTGTGCATGCGGCTGATGAGCTGCGGGCCATGATACACCAACGCGGAATAGAGCTGTACCGCATGGGCGCCGGCTTTAAGTTTCGCCAGAACATCAGCGCCGCTGCTGATGCCGCCAACGCCAATGAGCGGCACATCGGGCCCCAGATGCTTCGCGGCTAGCGCAAGCAGCCTGGTGGATGGCGCCATCAGCGGCGCGCCTGACAGACCACCGGCCTCACTGCGCGCACGGCTCTGCAAGCTGTCTGGCCGCGCCAGGGTTGTGTTGGTCAGGATAAAGCCATCAGCGCCTGCCTCGCGCGCCGCATCTAAGGTGTCGTAGAGCGGGCCCTCATCCAGGTCAGGCGCCAGCTTGACGAAGAGGGGGACTTTGCTCTCGCCCCGCGTCGCCACACAGCGGGCGATGAGGTAGGTAAGCTCCTCAGCGGCTTGCAAATCGCGCAGGCCAGGCGTGTTGGGCGATGAGATATTGATGGTGATATAGCGGGCATGCGGCAACGCTGCAGCGATGCCCGCACAATAGTCGTCCACGCGGTTTTCACTGTCTTTGTTGGCGCCCACATTCACGCCCATCACAATATCGCGGGGCACCTTTGCCAAACGCGGCAAAGCAGCGGCCAGGCCCTCATTGTTGAAGCCAAGCCGGTTGATGACGGCGTTGTCTTGCACCAAGCGGAAGATGCGCGGCTTGGGATTGCCGGCTTGCGGGCGCGGGGTAATCGTACCGACCTCGACAAACCCAAAGCCGAGCCGGTGCATGGCCCAAGGCACCTGCGCGTTTTTATCAAAGCCCGCCGCAAGCCCGATGGGGCTTGGCAAGGTGAGGCCCGCAAGCTGTGTTTCCAGGGCGCTGTCAACACTGGCCGAAATGGGCAGCGGGCCAGCGCTGAGCGCCTTAATCGTGAGTGTGTGCGCAGCCTCGGGCGGCAGCTTAAACAGCAAGGGCCGCAGCGCGGCAAATAGGTCAGGCATGGGCGGCTAAATCTGGCGGCAAGGCAAAGCGGCCATCTTCCAGCAAGGGGACGGGCACCGCTTGCAACACGTCAGCCAGTTTTAAATCGCCATACAGATGCGGAAACAGCGCGCCGCCTCTGGCCGGTTCCCATTTCAGTTGCGCCGGGTCTAACGATTGGTCCGCAATGGCCAGAATCACCAAATCCGTTTGCCCCGCATAATGCTTATCCAGTGTGCCCAGCAGCTGCTCCTGGGTGGAAAAGTGAATATAGCCGTCTGCGACATCGACCTCAGAGCCGGAAAATACACCCAGCAATTGAAAGTCCCGCCAGGCCTTCGCGCTCACGATTTTGTAAATGACGGTCATGACGCTTCCCTGCAGCACTCTTGTTTTTCCCTTGGCGCGGTTCATGCCGCGCGCCGCGTGCTCTTGCAAGGGGGCGCCTTCATAAAGCCCGCGTGCGTGTGTCGCTTTTTTCCAATGCGTGACCTTTTTGGGTCGCTAGACATGAAAGTGCAACCGCGCAATCGGTTTGCACCTGCCGAACCTTACGCCCCTGCCAGCTGCGCAACTAGCCTGGCAGGGGTTTTTTCTGCGCTTTAACGAACAGTGTTCAAAATTTTTTTGAACGGCGTTCATTTTTCTCTTGCAATGCGTCTGCGAATCTGGAAATAAACTGAACAGCGTTCAAAAAAGAACGCGTGCAGGTGTTAAAACAAGTTGCCACGCGGGGGCATGAATATGTTTGAAATACGTCGGTTTTTGCCGTGTGAGGCGCTGCGCGCCTATGTCGACACATACTATCTGGTAGAAGTGGATTGTCCGCACGGGCAGCAGCTGGAAGATTTGCTGCTGCCCGAGCTGCCAAACCTGCGTTTCCAGCTGACAGGTGACTGGGACGTGGATTTTGGCAGCGGATATGAGAAGGCGCCCCGGGCGTGCTTGTTTGGATTTACCAACGCGCCTTTCCGCGTGCGGGTGGCTGGCAAGGCTGTGTTGTTTGGGGCCGGCTTAAAGCCCCTGGGCTGGCAAGCGCTGGTGCCACTGCCGGCAAATCGCCTGAGCGATAAAGCGCAGGACTGCACCGCCATCTGGCCGCACAAAACCCGGCTGATTGAAAGCATTCGCGCAGGCCTTGCCGGCGCAAGCAGCGGGAAGGAAATGACGGCGGCTGTGGATGAGATGCTGCTGGACCTAAAAATGCCGGTGCCGCCCGTCACGCAAAAGATGCTCACATATCTTGAAGCTACCCTAGCTGACCAAACAGACGTGCCCATTACGCGTGTGGACGAGCTCGCTGAGGAGATGGGGCTCTCCGTGCGCCAAGTCGAACGGTGGACGAACCAGCTTTATGGCTGCAGCCCTAAACTTTTGCTGCGCAAACACAGATTTCTCACCATGCTGGCGCGCCACGGTGGCTGCGGCGCTGGTGATGCCTGGATAGAGGCAGCCGATGAGACATTTTACGACCAGTCTCACTTCATTCGCGAATACAAGCGCTTCACCGGCCGCTCGCCAGGCCAATATGCGCGCCAGCCAGCCTCGCTGCAGCATGCGGTCACGCATACCTTAGGCAAGGTCAAAGGCCGCACGCCTGGCCGCATGGCGCTGAAACTTGAAGCAAACGGACCCAGCGAGTCGCAGGATCAGGGCCGCACACCGCGGCCGCAGACCTTGCCGGAGAAAGAGCGCTCGGCCTGTTCCATTCTGCCTTGACTTCCTTCCCAGCCGCCGCCATATCAAAACCAGACTAAATTGGTCTGAATTAGATGTGGCGGCGGAACTCTTTTGATTAAGCTTTCAAATTTAGCCGATTATGCAGTGGTCATCATGACCACCATTGCCACGCGCGCGCCCGACAAGCTCAATGCGTCGGATGTGGCTGGGCTGACCGGCGTGCCGCAAGCCACGGCGTCTAAAGTGATGGGCCAGCTGGCACGCGCGGATTTGCTGGAAAGCCACCGCGGCATCGGCGGCGGCTTTGCGCTTGCGCGGACGGCTGAGCAGATTTCCATCGCGAATATTATTGAGGCGGTCGATGGCCCCATCGCGCTGACCAATTGCATTGATCATGCCCCCGGCAACTGCTCGCTCACATCCATCTGCGGCATGAAGAACCACTGGCAAATTATGAATTCCGCCGTACGTGGTGCTTTTGAAGGCGTTGCGCTGGCGGATTTGGTCGCCGCGCCCGCCCTGTTTGAGATTGACGAACCCGCGCCGCTTTCGGCGCAAGGAAGATAAGACTATGGCAGCGACCAAAGAGACCGAAGACACCGTCAAAGATGTCACCGGCGATTATAAATACGGCTTCGTCACCGACATCGAATCGGATTTTGCGCCCAAGGGCCTGAGCGAAGACACCGTCCGCTTCATTTCGGCGAAAAAAAATGAACCGGAGTGGATGCTGGACTGGCGCCTCAAAGCCTTCCGCATGTGGCAAGAGATGGAAGAGCCCGATTGGGCCATGGTCGACTTCCCGCCCATCGACTATCAAGACGCCTATTATTATGCATCGCCTAAAAAGAAGCCTGAGCTCGACTCGCTGGATGATTTAGACCCGGAAATCAAAGCGACCTACGACAAGCTCGGCATCCCGGTAGCGGAACAAGAAGTCCTAGCCGGCGTCAAAGGCTCCAAGAAAATTGCCGTCGACGCCGTCTTCGATTCGGTCTCCGTGGCGACGACCTTTCGCGAGGAACTGTCCAAAGCCGGCGTCATCTTCATGTCCATCTCTGAAGCGGTGCATGAATATCCTGAGCTGGTGAAAAAATGGCTCGGCCAAGTCGTGCCCATGCGCGATAATTTCTTCGCAACGCTGAACTGCGCCGTCTTCTCAGACGGGACGTTTGTCTATGTGCCCAAAGGCGTGCGCTGCCCCATGGAGCTGAGCACCTATTTC
>JBCCDR010000019.1:0-14899 GCA_039030675.1 Pseudomonadota bacterium
AGCCTGTTTTCTGGCCGCAGCGCGCATCAAGGGGATCACATAGCGTGACAACCCATCATCATCGAGACGAGAAAGCGTTCAGGTCAGAGGCGCGGAAGCCTTGCGATTCTTGCGATGCAATACAAAGGCCAATGCGCCAAGACCCGCCAAGCCCAGCGGCAGACCGGCGGGCAAGGGAATGACCTCGAGATCCACCGGCACCGGCTCGCCAAAGATGAGATCATCAAGGACAACAGAATCTTCTGTAGCGGTTTCACCAAAGGCAAGACCGGCCGCGCCGATGGGGATATTGCCCGAGGTGATGCTGGCGCGCGCAATTGTGGGTTCGTCAAAGATGACACCGACAAACGACAGCCCCCCTGAGGCACCTGCGAGGGCGGCGCGTGTCAGAAGCTCGTTTCCATCGATGTCAAACAGGGTGATCGTGGTGGCCCCGGCCACCTCCACATCTGAGAAAACGATGCCTAAACCGCGCGATAGAGCCGGATCCACCTGTGTTGATGGATCAAAGAACGAGATGTCAAAAGTGGTTCCTCCCACCGGGGAAAACAGGCGTTCCTGGCTGTAGGGAAAGAAATCATTCGGTCGATCAAACCGCACTGGCTCACCGAAACCAGCACTGGCGCTGATGGCGAAGCCCTCGGTGTCTCCGGTCGCTTCGAACGCGATGCCCCGCGCCAAAGGCGTGTCATTCTGGTTGTAGTAGTCACCCGGAAAGGTATTTGGCGCCACGACGTCCACCACCGCGTCGTCCCAATCGATCTCACGCCGACCATTGGGGTCTGCATTGACAGGCGATGTCCCGTTGTCGGATCCCAAAACGGCGCGAAAAGCCTCGACAAAGGGCTGCACGCCGGCCGCATCCGACGCCACGATGGACAAATCCGTCGTCAGGGTTGCAGCCAACACTGTCGGCGCGTTCAGGACCCAGATCAGGCTGATCGTTCCAAGCAGTGTTGATCTATGCATGTTGAAGCCCCTTGCTCAGCAACTCGAAGTCTCTCGTCGTTCTAGCGCGATTTTCCTGTTGCCATGCCGACCAACAGCACATCACGCGCTCTGATCGCAAAGGGCCGCATCGAGGTTGAAATTTGGTGAATCCTCGGGGTTAAACACAAATTTTTTCGGCTTTTGACGAGGTTTTTGGGCCATCTGCGATTAATTTGCGCAGTTGTTGGGGCGTAGGTTTCAAAAACGCGTCAGTGGGCACGCATGGCTTTGGTTACGCCTTGGCAAAACGCGTCCATTCGGTCAGAGGAAAGCGAACCTCATGTCGGTCATGGTGGATTACGGCGTGACCACCCGCAACGTGAGATTGAGCCGCCCGCCCTGTTCAAGCAAGCTGGACGACCGAAACCGGATCCGGTCGACACCGTGATGCGCAAGACGTGCGTCACCGCCCATAACAACCACATCCCCTGACTGCAGCCAGACCGATTGCGTTTTGCCGCCACGGTTTGGACCACCCATGCGGAAAAGCCCGTCATCGCCTAGTGAAATAGAGACAACCGGCCAGTCAAAGCTTTGCTCGTCTTTGTCCTGATGCAAACCCATGCGCGCCCCTTCGCCATAAAAATTCACCAGGCAGCATTCCGGTGTGCGCGATGTGCCGCTCAGGGCCTCCCAGACATCAACGATACAGGCAGGGATCGGCGGCCAGGTCATGCCTTGGGGATGCGTGGCAGCGTATCGATATCCCTTTCGGTCCGTGATCCAGCCAAAATCGCCCGCCGCCGTCATCCGGACAGACATGGGCTGACCACGCGGTGTCACGGGGTGCACAAGGGGCGCTTGCCGCACCACTTCGCGAACCGCGTTATAGACCATGCCGCCGCGGAACACGCTATAAGCCAAGCGGTCTGGCGCGTTGAGCTGGCGCAGAATTTCCGCTTCATTGTCTTTAAAACCCGGCGCGCTTTCCAGCCGGGGGCGTGAGACGGCATTCAAACCTTCCACAAAGCCAAGCGCCCGCCCGCCTTCGACTTCTTCCAGCCAGATGTACGGGTCTTCCTGAGGCGGCGCTGTGTCGTCAGCCATTAAAGGGGCCGCGATGAGGAGGCTAGTGACGAGGACAAGTGCTCTTGGGGACATAAACAGGTGCTCACGTTTGAAAGGGCTATCGCTTTAGAGCGCCGAGGAGACCGCGCACCAGGGCCCGGCCCAGGCTGCTGCTGATGGAACGGACCACGCTTTTTACAGCCGCTTCGCCAACGCTTTGACGATTGGACTTGCGCGCCTTTTTCGGCTTTTTCTGCTCTTCTAGCTCGGCTTTCTCAGCGGCATCAGCCGCTTTTGCAGCGCGTTCGGCGAGGATTTCATAGGCTGATTCCCGGTCCACGCTTTTGTCATAGAGGCGGCCAACGGGGCTGGCGCCCATCACCATGTCGCGCTCAGCTTTGGTCGCCGGGCCAAGCCGAGACGATGGCGGTCGGATAAGGCAGCGGTCGACAATGGACGGCGCGCCTTTCTCATCTAAGGTGGAGACCAACGCTTCCCCAACGCCCAGCTCGGTGATGACTTTCTGCGTGTCCAACTCAGGGTTTTGGCGGAACGTCGACGCGGCCGCACGCACTGCCTTTTGGTCACGCGGCGTAAACGCCCGCAAAGCGTGCTGCACGCGGCTGCCCAGCTGCCCAGCAACATCATCGGGGATATCGAGCGGGTTTTGCGTCACGAAGAACACGCCCACGCCTTTTGAGCGGATGAGACGGACCACTTGCTCGACCTTATCAAGCAGGGCCTTAGGCGCTTCATCGAAGAGGAGATGGGCTTCATCAAAGAAGAACACCAGCTTGGGTTTGTCGGGGTCACCGACTTCCGGCAGCTCTTCAAACAGCTCTGCCAGCAGCCAGAGCAAGAATGTGGCATAGAGACGGGGCGACTGCATGAGCTTGTCAGCGGCGAGAATGTTGACCCGGCCGCGGCCATTTTGGTCAAAAGCCATGAAATCGCGAATGTCCAGCGCCGGCTCTCCGAAGAAAGCATCGCCGCCCTGATTTTCAAGCACCAAAAGGCGGCGCTGAATGGCGCCAATAGAGGCAGGCGAGACATTACCCAAAGTGACCGATATCTCTTTGCGGTTTTCTGAGACATGGTTGAGGATGGCGCGCAGGTCTTTAAAATCGAGCAGGAGCAATCCCTCCTCATCGGCCACACGAAAGGCAATGTTGAGCACGCCTTCCTGGGTATCATTCAGCTCCAACAGCCGCGCCAGCAGCAGCGGCCCCATCTCAGACACGGTGGTGCGGATGGGATGGCCTTGGTCGCCATAGAGGTCCCAAAAGACGGTCGGATAAGGCCGGTAGTCATAGCCTTCAAAGCCAATTTTCTCCGCGCGCGACAGCAGCTTCTCATGCAGCTTGTGAGACGCGCTGCCGGGCTGCGACATGCCTGAGAGGTCGCCTTTCACGTCCGCCATAAAGACGGGGACACCATTATCGGAAAAGCCTTCGGCCAGGATTTGCAGCGTGACGGTTTTGCCTGTGCCCGTCGCGCCAGCGATAAGGCCATGGCGGTTGGCGCGTTTAAGCACCAAGGACTGTTTTTGCGCGCCCGTTCCGATGAAAAGTGATGTCATGAAAATGGTCTGCCCGTTTGCTGCACACGGCCTTTTGCAGCATAGTTTTCGCCGCATAACAACCAGGCACTTCGCCTTTAGCGGCCACAGGCTCCATGAGGACACATCATGCGCTCAAAAACACTGCCCCTTTTCATGCTGCTCGCCGGCGCCGCCATTGGTGCCCAACTGGCCACCGCCACGGCGCACCCCAATACGCTCACGCGGCTCGACATCCAAAACGCCATGACCAGCGCCCTGCAGCGTCAGGCACAGATGCAAAAAGGGCTGTCGCCCGCGGAGCTGGAGACAACACTCACCCGCGTGCTGGCGCGTTGCCGCTTTCAAGGGCAGCTTTTAGAGGGGCGCTCGGAAGAGAACGATGCGCTGGATTTTCAGGGAACGGTGCGCTGCTAAAGCGCGGTTACTCAGCCGCGGTGCGCTGATGGGGGTCTGTGTTGGCGTTTTCATCCAAAAACGCTTCCAGGTCCTCATGGCGGATGCGCCACTCCTTGCCGAACTTCACGGCCCGAAGCTTCTTTTCATTGATAATATTACGAATGGTGCCCTCTTTCAGCTTAAGCAGCTGCGCGGCATCGCGAACGGTAAGAAGAGGTTTAGAAAGCATGGAGTCCCCGGCCTGTGTACTCTATAGTCGTGTGTCGACAGATGTTCTCTGTATCGCCACCGCTTTATGCCTTATGCCTTTTTTGAAGACCGGCGGTAACGGCGTTAGACTTTCAAATATGAAAGTTGAGAACAACTGCTAAACCAACTATTTAAATTTAAAAATATAATCACTCTAAAGCGACATTGCCAAATCTAGAGAGTTTTTGGGGGTTTGCAAGACGTTATGCTGCTCCAATGGCGCACGAGGAAGTCAATCGGCCCGCCCTATCAAAACAGTAGTATGGGGCCTATCGACCGCTATAGCGCCCGTCCCAAGCTTAAAACGGGCCAGGCCAGGCGACCTGTGCGTGTCAATCAGGCCGAGATTTATCTTTTGAATACCTGCTTTTAGAGCCTGGCAGGCTGCTTCGTGCAGGATGGCATGCTGAGCGCACATGCGGCGCCCTGACGGCAGAGTCACGCTCGCATAATAAGTCGCCGCGCTGCCAAAACACACGAAGCTGGCCGCTGCGACATATTGCCCGGCACCCTTTGCAGCGATGCAAAACGCGCTGGTGCGACCCGGAGCATTGGCAATATCTCTGGCCAATGTGGGTGCCAGCATCTTGTAGTTTTTGCGGCTGCGCTGCGCGCCTTCTTGCATCTCCAGCCACGTCATTGCAGCGCTTTTTGGACTTGCGTGCTCAATCTCGAGCGACTGATGAGCCGCTTTGTTGAGACTGTTGCGCCACTTTTGGCGCATTTGGGTCCGCACGATATCCGGCGATTCCCCAAGCTGCCACACGGCATCAACACCGCCCGTCATCGCGGGTTTGCGTTCCAGCGCTCCAGGCGGCGCGCTCAGCGCTGTAACGCTTAGCCGGGTGCGCTCCAAGCTTTGCACCAAAGCCTGATAGGCCTGCGCCTCCTCTGCCCCCTCCGCCACCGCAAGCCCAGCGGGCAACACAAAAGCCTGCAGCGGGCCAAAGCGGTAGACAAACACAACGCCTTGCGCGCACACGCTTGCGCCGTGTTTGACCGACCAGAACTGCGGCTGCGCGCCTTTTGCTGCTTGCACATGGGCATAGCCAAAGCCGTGCTGATAGGCCGGCTGGGTCTCGGCAATCAACCAGTCATCCCACACTTTCGGCTTTGTTTGCGTGAGGCTTGAAAACGTCGCGCTATACGCCATCCTAGGGGTGAGAGGAGCCTGGAATGAAAAAAACGGACGTGTTTGGCATTGATGCCGAGGGCCCAAAGCTCACGACAGCCGGCAAATGGCTCATTCTCCGCGCCGGTGTTTTGCCCATCCTGGGCTGCCTGATTGTGTTGGACCTCATTGGCTTTGCCATTGCACGCTTTGTGTTTGACAGCTGCTATGGTGTTTTGTGCCTGCTGCCATAACCGCTCAGCTTTGTTGTTTAATTACGCTCAGCAGCTCGACCGTATAAACCAAGGCTGCGTTTTGCGGAATGATGGGCGCTTTGCCGGTCGCGCCATAAGCCAGTTGCGGCGGAATATAGAAGACATAGCGGTCGCCCGGCCGCATGAGGCTAATGCCCTCGCGCAGCCCAGCGAGCAGTGTGAGCATGGAAAACTCAGCCGGCGTGTTGCGCTCATAGCTTGAGTCGATTTCATTGCCGTCGGTGAGCTGGGCGCTGTAGTGGATGAGGACAGCATCTTCCAAGGCAGGGCCGGCGGCGCTGCCCTGTGCGCGCCGCTCGACCCGGTAGAGCAAGCCGCTGCGGGTGCGTTCCACGCCCTCCTGGGCAGCCATATCCTCTAAAAACGTGCGCGCAGAGGCCATGCGCTGCACCGCATCCCGGTACGCGCGCCCCGCTTGTTTTTCATCGCCGCAGCCCAGCAAGGCGAGCGCCGTGAAAATAAAGGCAACCAACACTAAGCGCATGACTGCTCCGCCTCCTCAAGCGCGGATGGCGTGTTGATGCCGGTGAAAGCCTGGGCATCGGCCACATCCATCAACCGAACGCTGAGCGCTTCATACACCGCGCACAGCGGCGGGGCAGCGCCTGCATCCAGGCTGTCGAAAAACGCTAGGCCCTCCGCGAGACAAGGCTGCGGCCAATAGGCGATGGTCCAAATCGGGCGTGTGTCCAGCACCGGAACGGTCACGCTGCCGCCAGCCAGGTCAGACGCCAATGTCACTGGCAGAAAGGGCATGTCGCAAGGCACGGTCAGGAGAGCTTGGGCGCGCTGACAGGCCCACTGCAGAGCGCTCATCAGACCAGCCGAAGGGCCGCTAAGATGGGCATAGTCCGGGAGCACAAGGTGGCCGCTCTCGGCAAGAGACACATGGTCACCGCTGAGCGCGAGCGCCTCTGCTTGCGCTTCGACACGCGCAATCACATGCTCTAACAGGCTGCGCTGGCCTAAGACGGCGCGATGCTTGTCACCGCCCATCCGGCGCCCCTGCCCGCCGGCCAATATTGCTGCGCATATGGTCATGTCAGCAAAAGCTTAGCGGTCTTGAGAGGGAAAGGAAACTGGCGCTGGCGCGGCCGACCTGAAATAAAGGCTGCAAAGAAAAAAGAGACGTGAGGAGGCATCGGGTGAGCCAAGACCACTACCGCCGGCTGGAAGCGATGTATCGCAGCGCGCCAATCAATGACGCATTCAAAGCCAGCATTGCCATTTCCAAGGGCGAAGCGCGCGTGGAAATGGCGGTGACGCGCGAGAGCTGGCACCCCGCCGGCGCGCAGCACGGTACGCCCTATTTCAAAGCGCTGGATGATGCCTGCTTTTATGCGGCCAACTCTCTGGTGGACGATGTCTTCATGCTCACCAGCGCGTTCAATCTGAACATGACGCGTCCCTTCAGCGAAGGGACGATGATTGCCCATGGCCGCTGGGTGCATGGGACGCGGCGAGTGTATTTAGCCGAAGGCGTGCTCACCGATGATGACGGCCGCGAGCTCGGCTTTGCCTCAGGCACCTTCATGCGCAGCCGCATCGCTCTGTCCACCCTGCCCGGCTATCGCGGCGATGAAAGCGCATAAGGCGTGGATGCGCGCCTGCCCACACAGCTTTGGGTGAAGGCCCGGCTTGCCCTGTGGAACAAGACGGGCTTTCCGGCGGTGCTGCGGCGCCGGGGCGACCAATATGGCGGCACCATCATCTTGTGCGTTGACCGCCTTGATGGCACTGCCGATGTGCTTGGCCAGCAGCGCAGTATAGAGGGCGTGCTCAGCTGGGTGCGCCTTGGTGCTGGCACACCCATGACGAGCGAGGAAGAGCGCGCTTATATAGAGCGCGCCGCCGCCCGTGACCGGGATGTTTGGGTGATTGGGGTGGAAGCCCTGTCAGGCTGGCCGCCGCTCGATGAGCCGGTTGACGCTGACTAAAGCTGCGGCAAATCCATTTCTAAGATGGCCATATTGAAGTCATAAGAGACCTCACCATCATCCTCATCGCGGTAAATCACGCCCAAAAACTCGTCTTCTAAATACACCTCCGCTGAATCCTCGCCCTTCTTATGGGGCCGCAGCAGCAAGCGGTTGTTGTCAAATTTGGTGCGCAAATAGGTCTGCACCTGGGCGGTTTCGCTGGGGGTCATGCTGTTCCCTTATGGCCGTCTGTTTTTATAGCTGCAGTGCTAACACAGGCTCTAGCGCATTGCGAGCGCTTCTCCTGCCACACTTTGACCCCAATTCAATTGGTACGGTGTCGTAACCTTCTAGCCGAGCGTTGCTTTGTGACAACAACGCGACAAAAACCGGGCTTTTGACTTAAATTTTCGTAAAATTAGACTTTAATGTGTCGTGTTTTAACATCAAAAATGCTGCCAATTCTCTTAAAGCATGTCGTATTGCGGCTGGAGGTAGGCGGAATGAAGAAGACAGCGATGAAAACAGGTGTGAGCGTCTTGGGCGTGGCAGCTGCTTTGTGCGCTCTCTCCGCGCCCACAGCCCTATCGTCATTGCAAGCACGCAGCGCCGCTGAGAATGCGCCTGTCGTGGAGGCTGTCTATGCAGCGCCAAAAGGCTTGCCGCAGCTGCACGAAAGCCTTGTCCATCTTATTACGGACGTGAGCCCAGAGGTCAGCAACGAGCTGCACCCTGAAGAGAAATGCCTTGCGCAGGCGGTCTATTTTGAGGCCCGCTCGGAGCCGCTGGAAGGGCAGCTAGCCGTCGCGCAAGTGGTGCTAAACCGTGTGGATGACCCGCGGTACCCCACCACGATTTGCGGGGTTGTCTTCCAAGGCGAGCATCGCCGCAACAAATGCCAGTTTTCCTTTGCGTGCGACGGGCTGTCCGACACGCCCTATAATGCGGGCGCATGGTCAGTCGCAGCGGCTGTCAGCCATATCGCCCTGCAGGACTATTGGGATGATGTGACGGCAACAGCCACGCATTACCATGCGGATTATGTCATGCCGTATTGGGGTGAAATCCTCGAAGCACGCGTGCAGCACGGCAAGCATATTTTCTACCGTGACGACAGCTTCTAAGCGCTGATTTCGGTACAAAACGCGTAAAATCTTCACTAAATCGCAAGCCTTTTGACGCCATTATCTGCGTACTGATCGAGCAGTGGTGTAGGCGTAAAGATATGAAACCGGATCTGTGTGTTGCCCAGAGCAACGATAGCGATGATGACCTTGTTGGCTATTATCTCGATTGGACCAACGAGGCTGTGAGCGAACTCTCCGGGTTGATTGCCCAAGTGGGCGACAGCGCTGATGCCGAGCTGCAGCAGAAAATCTACGAAATCTGCCACAACATTAAAGGCATGGGCACCAGCTTTGGGTTTCCTTTGATGACCGAGGCTGGCTCGACAATCTGCACGTACCTGCGCCGACTGGACAACGCGCCCATGGACCAAGGGCTGCTGGCCGCGCATCTGAAATCCTTTCAACTCATTCTGGCCAAGCGCATGGCAGGCGATGGCGGCCAGGTTGGCCGGGAGCTGATTGACCGGTTAACGCAGCTTGTCGAGCATATGTTGGCTGAATAGGCCTGCAAAGACACGCCTTGACGCCCCCAGAAGTTCGCGTATTGTTCCTGCATGGACATCGCGCCGGACTCACATCACATCTCCCCTGACACCGACGCCTTATCAGGCGACCGTGCGCTCACCCAGGCCGTGGCGCGCGGCGTGTGCCGGCACTTGATTGCCCGCGGGCAGGCGCCTTTGCTTGAATTCTCCCTGGGCAACGGACGGCGCGCTGATGTGGCGGCGGTGGATGAAAAAGGCCGCATCACCATTGTGGAAATAAAAGTCTCAGTCAGCGATTTTCGCGGCGATGGCAAATGGCAGGAGTATCTGGGCTACTGCGACGCGTTTTACTTTGCCGTACCGCAGTCCTTTCCAGCGCAATTGCTTGACGAGACGCACGTCCAGCCGGAGCGCACTGGCGTCATGATTGCAGACAAATATGATGCGGTAATCACCCGCGAGGCGGCACACAGCACGCTGCCCGGAGCCCGGCGAAAGGCGGAAAACCTGCGCTTTGCCCGCAAAGCGGCGCTGCGGCTGCAAACGTTTTTAGATCCGGAGTTTACCGGTTAAGACAGCGCTTTCTCCAGCGCACCTTGATTGCGCACACCGTGGCTGATGGCGGCGAGCACATGTTTATCAGAGGTGTCAGCCTCAAGCGCACTCAAAGCGTCTTCGAGCGCCATAGCGTCACGATGGGCGCGCGGCGAGACCATGCCGATAAGCGCATTAGAGGCTTTAATGATGTCTGCTGCTTGGGCTGGGCCACTGCCCGGAGCGCCAGGCGCATCCCTCTGCTCCAGAGCTTCAAGGATGGCGCGGACCTCGCCGTCAAAGTCCACATCCTCCAGCAAGGCCGATGTGCGCTGTACGGCGCTGCGCACGGTGCTGAGCTCCTCGCCGGTGAGGGTGTCTGGCCGCGTAAGCAGACTGCGCGGGACAAGAATTTTACCAGCGTTGGAGACCAACGCAGCCATTTCCACATCGCGCTGCGCATCGTCCCCATAATTGAGCGCCCGCGCCACGCTGCGGCTGAGACGCGCAACGCTGCGGGAGTGGCGCGCGCTGTGCGGGTCGCGCGCATCAATCAGGCCGGTAAGAACAGTCACCAGACTGCGCAAGGAGGCTTCGCGCCGGGCCCGCAAGGTGACAATGGGCGTGACGTCATCAAAGGCGAGCATGACAAGGCCATCAGCCTCGTCAGAACGCAGGGGCGCTGCGGTGATCCGGCCATGGCGCAGGCCATCATGGGTCTGGATTTCGGTGGCGGCCGATATCTCGCTGCCCACAGCGCGGGCCGACTCAATGGCGCGCAGCAGGGGCCGGCTGACATCTGCAGCTAAACATTGGCTGAGCGGGCGGCCGACAATGGCAGCATCGCTTTCAAAGCCATAGATATGCAGGGCGGCTTGATTGGCAAACACAGCCGTATCGCTGTCGTCCACCAGGATCACAGCGCTGGGCTGGCTATCGGCCATGTTGGTGAGCAAGCTATTGGCCTGGGCAAGCGCATCGCCGGCACTGTCGCGCGCGGCTGCAATGGCCGCCGCCCGGTGTGCAACACCGCGCCGCCATGCCAGCAGGATGAGGCCGCACGCAAGGCCCAGCGCAATGATGCTGCCAAGCAGCCAAATCCACGTCTGGCGGCGAATGTCTTGCATGGCCACATCGGTGGGAATCGATTGGACAGCAATCCACCGCGTGCCGTCCACACGCTGCGCGGCCACGAGCATGTCGTCGCCATTGGGGGTTTTCGCCCGGGCTGTGCCCTGGCCGCGCGCACCGGCCCAGCGATAGCGTTCATCGCCCAAAAAGCCGGGCATCTTGCGCAAAACAATGCTGCCCTCTTCGCGGCTCAGCAGACTGTCCGTTTGCGGGTCGATAAGGACTGTGCGCAAGGCGGGGTTGAGCACCTGGGCCATATCTTCAGAGAGCAGGCCCAGCGCGCTGAGCGGATAGGTCACGTGCAGCTCTGCAATGATTTGGGGCGATTGGACGGCTTCAATGCCGACAACCAGCGTAAACCATCCTTGTGTCGGCGCGTTCGGCAGAGCCGCGGCGTCGCCATAGGGTCCATAGAAGCGCGCTTGAAAGCCATCTTGCGTCGTCACCTGCGTTGGCGGACCAGCAGATAGAGGCGCGGTCCGGGCGCCGCCGAAAGAGAGAAGGGCCTGCCCATTGGCAGCGACCAGAACAGCGCCAGAGCGTGTGCGCCCTTCGCCAGTTTGGGAGACGTTCACCCGGCTGGATGAGGCGGACGTGCCGGCAAGGCCTTCACGCTCGAGCGTTAACAGCAGCGCATTTTCCAAATAATCTCGCGAGCCTTGCGCTCGGTCTGAATCAGTCGACAAAGCCTCCATGGCATAGAGCTTGATGGCATCAGAGCGCGCCAGACGCACCCAGGGCTGTTGGCGCACTTTGAGCTGGGTTTCAACCTGGGCAGCCGTCATATAAGCGCCTTGGCTGAGCTTGCTGTCCCAAAACAGCGCTTGCTGCTCCAGCGAGAAGGAAGACCAGCGCGCGATCAGGAAGGTGCCAAGCAAAAACGCAGCCCCGACGAACACCAGAAACCCTTGGGCCAAATACTTCGAGCGCGCCTGCGCGGCCGCTGCTGGCAGCTGGAACAGAACAGTTGTCTCAGGCCTTAAGTCTGGCATGGACTGAATGGAAGCATCTGACACGCGCGGGCCGCCTTTGGTTTAAGTGCCTGGATTTCTGCTCGGAAACGCAAGAAGCGCTATGGTTAACGCAAAGGCTTAAACCTTCCTTAAAACCCGCATGAGAAAACCAAGCCCATGCGGACCTTTTTGATCGCCCTGTTTGCCTGCTTCATGCTGTCAACGGCCAGCCACGCCTCTGTGTTTGGCGCGGGGGAGACGGCGTATCAAGACCTCACCTATTTCCCCAAATGGACGGGCATGATCGCGCGCTCCCTCACCGGCGCCATTGGCACGCCTACATCGCCCAAGCGCAGCAAGCGCTGCCGGCCCAACCCCCGCTTTTTGTGCCCACAGCAAGAGTGGGAGGCCTTTGTTGAGGACACACGGCGCAGCGGCACGCAAGGCTTAGAGCAGCTGCGCGGGGTCAATACCCATCTCAACCGCGCGCGCTATGTGCAAGACCCGATCAATTGGGGCGTGTCTGACTTTTGGGCGCACGCCCTTGAGTTTTTTGACCGCGATGGTGACTGCGAAGATTATGCGATTGCCAAATACGCCACGCTCAAACGCCTTGGCGTGCCCACCACGTCCATGCGGATCGTGGTGCTTGAAGATCTCAACTTAGACCTCGCCCATGCGGTGCTTACGGTGACCTTGGGTGGCAAGACATATGTGCTCGACAACCAAAGCAGCGCGGTTCTGCCCGACGATGCCATCCTGCATTATCGGCCGGTTTATTCCATCAATGAGCATGGCTGGTGGATGCATCGCTCCCCAACAGCGCCGACGCGCGACCCATAAGCATAAATTTTTAAACAGTTTTTAGGCTTTTAGCCGCAAGAATACCCATTGGAGTTCCTCCGCCAGGGTGTTTTTGTGTCTGCTTCAAGCCTGAATGACGCTGTGAGTCCAGAAGACCAGCTTCTGGAATACACACATGCGCTGCGCCGTCACCGCGCAGGGCGCTTTGCGTTGCACTTCAAGCTCTCCCTACTCAGCGAAAAGAACAGCGGCAGCTTTGCAAACCGCAATGCGGCCTCCTTCTTTCATGCCTTCATCAAAGCCGATAAGGGCAAGCTGTTTCGCCTGTCCTCAAACGACATTGTCTTCATCAGCGCCAATGTGCCTTGGCATGAGCTGCACGCGCTTGAAGGCAAAGTAACGGGCTTTTTTGATGACGATGAAAACATCGCCGGCGCGACAGACCAGCTCTCGCAGAGCTTTGATCTGTCTGATGACTTCGATGCGTTTGCGGCACATTGCGAACAGATCAAAGAAGATGCGGACGCGCAGGCCATACCCATCACGCCGCCCAAACCGGCGCCGAGCGACACCAACGTGCGCAGTCTGCTGGAACGTTCAGTGGAGGCGGATGCGCCAAAGCCGCTCCAAAAAGCAGCCGTCCCGCGGCGGCTTATCTTTGATGATGAGGAGGTTAAATCTCTCAGCCCCGCCGATTTAGACCGGCTGGAGAGCAATTTCCGCATTCTCGACCCCACCAACCTGCTTGTCGATATGCCCGTGGCCGCTGTGATCGGCGACATGCCGCCACAGACCATTTTCTCTGAAAAGGCCATTGACTATGAAAGCCTGCAGGCCGCCGTTCTGCCCTCGCGGGACATGCAGTCTGATGCGAATTTGTTTGAGCGGCTGCGCTGCGTGGTCGAGCAGCAACTGATTAAAAAGCTGCAGTTGCCGCCCACCAATAACGCCTTGGCAAACAGCTTTCCCTGCAATGTGAAAACCGTTTTATCCGGGCATTTCATCAGCTTTGACCGCAACCACCGGCGCAATTCCAACGTGCCGCTCATCATCGACATCCGCTTGCATGATGCGCTGGTGCATATGCAGGAGTTCCTGCAGATGCGCGATAGGGTCCGCGATGCGGGCTACCGGGTGTGCCTGTCGGGCATGTCGCCGCACGGCTTTGCGGTGATGGACCATTCGCACCGGCTGGCTGACTTCATTAAGGTCACCGCGCCTCCTGAAGGTACGCTACTGGACGGCAAGTGGCTGGACCATTTCCACGACAGCGCCCGCAAAGCCGGGCTCAACCGCTTAATTTTCAGCCACTGTGACACAGCCGAAGACCTAGAAAACGGCCGGCAGCTGGGCTTTAGCCTGTTTCAAGGCGATTTCATCAACATGATGATCGCAGAAGCCGCGCCCCGCGCGGCGGCCGCGGCAAAGGGCTAAGGAAAACGCCTTAGATTGGCGACCGCTTGGCTAAAATGCGCTGCAGAGTGCGGCGGTGCATGTTCAGGCGCCGCGCCGTTTCCGACACGTTGCGATCACACAGCTCATAGACGCGCTGAATATGCTCCCAGCGGACGCGGTCTGCGGACATGGGGCTTTCAGGAGGATCGGCTTTAACACCGTCCATCGTAAGCGCTTTGACCACATCGTCCGGGTCAGCCGGCTTTGCAAGATAGTCCACGGCGCCGGTTTTGACCGCAGCGACAGCGCTGGCAATATTGCCATAGCCGGTGAGGATGACCACGCGCATGTCAGGGCGGAGGCCACGAAGCTCGCCGACCAAATCAAGGCCGTTGCCATCGCCAAGACGCATGTCAACAACCGCGTAAGCAGGCGGGGAGACCCGTGCTTTTAAAAGGCCATCTTCATAGCCTTCAGCGGTTTCAGGCTCAAAACCACGGCGCTCCAGCACCAAGGCAAGGCGATCGCGAAACAGACGATCATCATCGATCACAAGCAGCGACTTGTCTTCACCAATGCTCATTTCCATCTCTTCTGCTAGTGCGGGTTGCCCCATGTGTCACCTTCCTCTTCAATGCGCTGGCGGTCCCACGTCACTTCTGCGACAGCACCACCACTTTCATCATTATCGAACTCAAGGCGGCCGCCGGTTCTGGCAAGCAACGTCTTGGCGATAAACAGGCCGAGGCCCATGCCAACTTCCCCATCGCGTCCTGGTGCACTGCCAATATAAGGCACGCCCAAACGCGGAAGGACGTCTTCATCAAAGCCAGGACCATCGTCTTGCACCGTGATGTGGATGCTCTCGGTGTCCCAGCTTACATCTATCGATACGCGCGCACGCGCAAATCGGACTGCATTACTAATAATATTTGCGACGCCGTGTCGCAACTCTGGCGCG
>JBCCDR010000020.1:0-14726 GCA_039030675.1 Pseudomonadota bacterium
CTGCGGCCAGCGCTGCCTTGCTTGGGCTTGGTGGCTGGCTGGTGATCATCGGCCAGTTGACGCTTGGCCAGTTGGTTGCTGCCGAGCTTGTGTTGTCAGCGGTCTTCGTGGGCCTGTCGCAGCTTGGCTCCTACATGACCTATTTCTACGACTTGTGTGCCGCATTTGAGGAATTGTCACTGTTCTACAATGTGGAGCAGGAGGAAATGAGCGGCCGCATGCCAGCAGAAGACGGCAATGGCGCGCTGGCCTTTGTCAATGCACGCGGCCAGGCGCGCGGCAAAACCGCGACGTTCAACTTAGAGATTGAGAGTGACGCGGTGGTCATGGCGCATGCTGTCGATCATGGCTTGCAGCGGCTGATGACCAACATGCTCAAGCGCCACGTCAACCCCCGTGGTGGCTATATCACCTTCGGCGGCACCGATATCTTAGAGACCGAGGTGCATGCCCTGCGCCGCGAAATCATGGTGCTCGACCGGCCGACATTGGTGGACATGACGATCCGCGAGTTTTTGCGTCTGAGCTCGTCATCAGCAACGCCTGAGCTCATCACCAAAGCAATCCGCGCTGTGGGGCTGGAGCCGGTGATTGCCCGCTTTGATGACGGTTTAGACACGACTGTCTCAGCGACCGGCTATCCCCTCTCCCTTGCCGAGACCATGCAGCTCAAGCTTGCCAGCGCGATCATCGCCAAGCCCAAGCTCCTTATTTTGACACAACTCATGGATATGGTCCCCCCAGGAGCTGTGGAAGCGACCATCGCCACCCTGAAGGACTGCCACGAGACGACAATCGTGTACTTCACCAACCGCGAAGAGCCACTCAATTGCAGCCTGTTTCTGTATTTGGACTATGACCAGCAGCTGCTCACGCAGTCTTATGACGGCTTTGTCGCCGCTGGCGCCGCGCCGCGGCCGCGGGTGGTGCAACGGCGCGGGCCCCATGCCCTGCCGGACGCGAGTTAGAGTAACGGCCTCCCATGTATTTTCGTGACCAAAATATCCGCTATTTCAGCACACTCGATAGCATTCGGGTGCCCAACATCATGCGCGCAGTCGCGCTGCTGATTGTGCTGGCCATTACGATTGCCGGCGCGTTTCTGGTGTTCACCCCGTGGGTTCAAAGCGCGCCTGGCACCGGCACTGTGACCGCGCTCAATCCTGACGATCGCCTGCAAGACATCACGGCGCTTGTCTCCGGCCGGATCAACAAATGGTATGTGCGCGATGGCAGCCGGGTCGAGAAAGGCGATCCCATCGTTGAGATCGTCGATAACGATCCCAACCTCATTCAACGCCTTGATGCAGAGCGCGCGCAGTTGGTTGCGGCGCGCGATGCCGTCGCGAACGCCTATAAGACCGCCAAGATCGACCTTAACCGGACGCTTGAGCTCTTTAATGAAGGCTTGGCGGCCCGCCGTGACTATGAGCAAGCGCAAATCCGCGTAGAGAATATGCGCGGGCAGCTTGCCGAGGCCAACGCCTCCATCAACCGTATTGACGTGACCATTTCGCGCCAATCTGTGCAGCTGGTGAAAGCACCGCGCGATGGCGTGATTTTGCAGCTTAATGCGGGCGATAGCGCCACCTTTGTGAGTACTGGCCAGCGCCTTGCGACATTTGTTCCAACCGGCGTGCCGCGCGCGGTGGAGCTCTATATTGATGGCCGCGACGTTGCGTTGGTAGAGCCAGGCTCGCCCGTGCGCCTTGAGTTTGAAGGATGGCCAGCCTTTCAATTCAGTGGCTGGCCTGAAATGGCGATTGGCACCTTTGGAGGCCGGGTGGCCGCGATTGATTTGTCCGCGGGTGTTGATGGCCGCTTTCGCGTGCTTGTGGTGGAAGGCAAAACGCCGGAGGAGACATGGCCAGATGAGCGCTTTGTGCGGTTAGGCGGCTCAGCGCGCGGCTGGGTGCTGTTTGACACCGTCCCTGTGGGCTATGAGATTTGGCGCCAGCTGAATAACTTCCCGCCACAGTTTAACGCGAGCCCGTCTGATATTTCCGGGCAAACGGCGGCCAATAGCGCGGCACAATCGTCGGCAGGACGTTGATGCAAAGAGCTTTTCTGGCCGTCTGCGCCACATTTTGGACTCTCATTTCAGCATTCGCGGTTCATGCACAAAGCATAGAAACGAATAGCTATCTAACGCCGGAAGCGGTGCTCGAACGGTCCATACGGCACTTCCCCGCCATTTTAGAAAGCCTTGCGCAGCGCAATGCCGCCCAAGGGCGTGAGCTCAGCGCGATGGGCGCCTTTGACATTGTTTTCTCCGCGCGCTCACGCCACTTCCTATCCGGCTTTTACAATGGCCAGGAAGTCAATCTCCGCGCTGAACGTAACTTGCGTCCTCTGGGCGGCAAGGTCTATGGCAGCTTCCGCAATTCGCAGGGCACCTTCCCCGTATACGAGGACCTGGCCTTCACCAACGAAATTGGCGAGTTCAAAATTGGCGCCCTCTTCTCTTTGCTGCGCAATCGCACGATTGATTCACGCCGTTTTGCGCTGCGCGACACAGCCCTTGCAACACAGCAGGCGGACCTGGAAGTCCTGCTCACGCAACTGGGCGTGCAGCACCAAGCCTTGTCGGCCTATTGGCGCTGGGTGGCTAACGGGCACAAGCTGGAGATTTACACCGGCCTGTTGGACCTGGCCATCACCCGGCAAGAAGGCCTTGAAAAGCAGGTGGAAACCGGCGCGCGCGCCGCGATTTTCTTAACCGAGAACCAGCAGAACATCACCCGCCGGCGCATCTTTAAACGCCAAGCCGAACGCGACTTTGCCGCCGCGCAAGCCCAGCTCGCTCTCTATTACCGCGATAATGAGGGCGAGATGGAAGAGCCGGGTATCGATATCTTGCCGCCCATTCCAGTGATGGATGGCATCGTCGCAGGCTGGATGATCTCCAACGCCGCCGATGTGCCAGAAATCTTAAGGTTGCGCCCTGACCTGAGCGTCATCACCACGGCCATCAAACGAGCCCAAGGCCGCATTGCCTTGGCGGAGAACGACCTCAAGCCCAGCCTTGATTTCTCCATGGAAGCCTCCAATGACTTTGGCCGCATCGCCCAAGGCGGCGTAAGCCGCGATGGCGCTGAAACGATTTTAGGCCTGCGCTTTTCTCTCCCGCTGGAGCGCCGACAAGCCAAAGGCCGCATTGCAAGCGCGCAAGCCGAAGCGGAGGCACTGGACAGACAAGCCAAGCTCCTGGAAGACCAAATCGCCATCGAGATACAGACCATTTTGATTGATCTGACCACGGCTTCGGATTTACTGAAACTCGCAGCGCTGGACGTCACCCAAGCCGATATCATGAAAAATGCCGAGCAGCGCCGCTTCGCCCAAGGCGCCAGTGACTTCTTCCTCGTCAATGTGCGCGAGGAAACCGCCGCGGATGCGCGTATCCGCTATATTGATGCAGAACTGGTCGGGCATCTCTCGCGCGCAGATTATGATGCGGCCAGCATTGACACACGGGCGCTTGGCATCGCGCCTTAGGCTGCATTTGAGGCTTCAATCCCGCCAAAAACGCGGCTATTTTGCCTGCGAGCGGGAGAAGAGTGGCAACTTATGCGCGACGATGCCTTTCAAGACGTGCTGGAGCAAAGCGGCCTGAAGGATACCCAGCAGCTGTTCGCTGCGATGGAGGCAGAGCTGAAGACCATCGCGGCTGCGCGGCTGCGCGCTGAGCGCTCCACGTCTCTGTCCACCGGCGACCTCATCAACGAGGCGATGCTGCGCCTGCAAGAGCTTAAATCCGTCGATTGGCAAAGCATGCCGCACATCCTGGCCGTCGCCTCCACCTTCATGCGCCGCATTTTGATTGACCATGCGCGCCGCAAGAACAGCGAGAAACGCGCACACCAAAAGGTAACGCTGGTCACCGGCCTGCCAGAAGACACGGCAAAGGCCGAAATCCTTGATTTAGAGCAGGCCCTGAAAGCCCTGCGCGATATCGATCCTGAGAAGGCCAGCGTTGTAGAAATGCGGTTCTTCGGCGGTATGTCCAATGCGCAAATCGGCACTGTTCTGGAGCTCTCCGAAGCAACCGTTAAACGCCGCTGGAGCGCAGCGCGCGCTTGGCTGCAAGACTATCTGGGCCAATGATGAGCGCCGACCGCGATACCGAACGCGCAGCGCTCACACTCTTAGAAGAGGCTTTCGGCGAGCCCTCCCCTGAGCGCGCGCAGTGGATTGAAGCGCAAAGCAGTTTCTCAGCCGCAGTGCGGGAGCGCGCTTTAGCGCTGCTGACCATCAGCCTGTCTGGCCGCAACCATCTGGGCACAGGCGGCGCGGCAACACTCGTCCAGGAGGAAAAAGCCCCGGTCCGCATAGGGCCTTATAAAATTGGCGCCCTGCTGGGCAGAGGCGGCATGGGCGCTGTCTATGTGGGCGAACGCGACAGCGGCGATTTCAACCATCGCACCGCGATCAAAATCATCCGCCCAGGCGTTCTATCGGAAGCGTTGGTTGAGCGCTTTAGCCGGGAACGACAGCTCCTTGCGCAACTCAAGCACCCACACATCGCGCAGCTCTATGATGGCGGCGAGACAGACGATGGCACGCCCTATTTTGTCATGGAATATGTCAATGGGCGCCCCATACCCTATTGGCTTGAGGCGGCACCGCGGTCGTTGGACCAGCGGCTCGGCTTGTTTCTGCAGATTTGTGACGCTGTGGAATTTGCCCATCAAAACCTGATCATTCACCGCGATTTAACGCCCTCGAACGTGTTGGTGACGACAGAAGGGAACGCAAAACTCATCGACTTCGGCATCGCAAAACCGCCCTCGGCGGGCACCGCAGCAACCGCGGGAAACTCCTCTCTCTCCCCCCTAAGCCTAACCCCCGGTTTCGCAGCGCCGGAACGCGCCAGCACAAATGAGGCAAGCACTCTGACGGATATCTATTCCCTCGGGAAAATTCTGGCGACCCTCACCAAAGACATCAGCAACCCAGAGCTTGATGCCATAGCGGCAAAAGCGTCAAACGACCTCCCAGAAGAGCGCTATGCAACGGCGCGCGCGCTCAGCCGGGATGTTGAGCGGTTTCAGGGCGGATATGCGATCTCCGCCTTTTCATCCTCAACTGGGTATCGACTGGGCAAGCTCTTCAAGCGCCAAAGCTTAGCGCTCTCGGCTGGTGGTCTCGCACTTGTTGCGCTTATCGCCGGGCTGATAACCACATCCTTTGCCTATCAACGCGCGGATATTGAGCGCGCCAAAGCCGCGGCGCGCTTTGAAGATGTGCGCGCTCTTGCAAAATTCCAGCTCTTTGACCTGTATGACAGCCTCAGCCGGGTTGCTGGAAACACGCAGGCGCGCGCCACGCTGGCCAATGAAGCCCAAGGCTACTTAAAGACACTCGCCAATGACCCCGAGGCGCCGGCTGATGTTCAGCTCGATACCGCAGCCGGCTATGTGCGCTTAGCCCGGATTATCGGCGTGCCGCCGCGGCCTTCGCTCGGACAAGTGGAACTGGCAAAATCGCATTTGCAGCAAGCTGAGCGGCTTTTGGAGCAATACCAAGCAAGCGGCCATGCTCTGGTTGAACAGTTCCACGCCACCAAAGCAGATCTCTATGCCAGCCGCGCCATGGTGGAGATCCATGAAGAGATGACCATGGACAAGGCAGACGCGAGCCTGGCTGCGGCCAATGCAGCGCTGAAAATGGTCCCCGCACAGCAGCGCTCCCAGGCTTGGTTTAACGCCAAACGCCAAACGCTTTACAGCGAAGCTGACCATGCCGACCTTTCAAGCAACCGTGCGCGCATTTTGTCAGCAGCGCAGAGACTGCGCGACAATGCAGATAGCTGGCCGCGCCGCGTTCTGCCGGAACGCAAGGCTGCTTTAGACAAAGCCATGGCGCAGTATCTCGAAGCGCTGGCTGACTATGTGGTGGGTGACCACGCGGTTGCCACGCCGAAATTCATTGCGGCCAATAAGGACTTTGAGGCGCTTGGCAATACGCAGCCAAACGACCCCATTTTGCTCTATCTACAGACCTGGACAAACTATATTGGCTACGGCTCTGCCGCGCAGGTGCCTGGATTAATCGCGCAGGAAGAGGTGTTTTTAAGCCGCGCCCAAGCTTTGGTCGACCGCCTTAAAGGCCTGGAAGAGCGCGATGCCTCCGTGGTGGCGCTGGGCAACCGCCTGAAGGAAGCGCGCGCGCAGTATCTGGCCAAAACAGGCGACTTCGCGAAAGCCATCACTGTGCAGAACACGGTCCTCGACTTCTACCAGGCCCAGCTGGATAGCAGCGGCGAGGAAGGCTATGTCTTTGATGTCGCCTACACGAAAATCACCCTCGCCTTTCTATTGCGCGATGTGGGCGACTTGCAGGGTGCCTGCAGCGCGTTGATAGACTCAAATGCGCTTCTTGCCCCTATCCATGCCCGCCAAAGCCTCCCCTCGTTCATGGCGCGTGCCGGCGATGAAGTCCCCAAGCGGATTGCCCTGTGCAAAAAGGGCGAAGACATTGGCCGCCAAAACACGGTATTTGAAAAGGAAGGCTGGGCTGACCCCAAACCAGACGGCAGCCTGGGCAAGCTTGAGAGTGCAAGCTTGCCGCAGCAATAGGTCGCAAAGGGTGTGAAAGCGCCGCCCCGCCCATTATATCCCTGAGGGACAAGAGAAAAGGGACCTGGAAAGGACATGCCATGCCAGCCACGTTAATTGAAAACACCACTGTTTTCGACGCAACGGGCAGCGCGGAGCGACCGGACGCCATTGCCTTTACAGACACAGTCGAAGCTGTCGGGCCCACCGCGATTGCATGGGCGGAGGGCCGCAATGACGTCACGCGCATTGATGGCGCAGGTCTCACGGTTATGCCAGGCCTCATCGACGCACACTGCCACATCAGCTTTGATGAACCCCACTCGAACGATGAATTGTTTTTCCACCGCCGCGAAGGCCTGGCAGCCATCGTCGCAGCCCATAATGTGCGCAAAGTCTTGCGCGCTGGGGTCACATCGATGTTTGACGCGGACACGATTTTCAAGGTCTCGTTGGACCTGCGCGACGCCATTGAAGCCGGCATCGCAGAAGGCCCGCGCATGCTCTGCGGCGGCAATGCGCTGTTTACATCCGTGGGCGGCACGGCAGGCATGTTGGTGCCCGATGAGGGGTCTATCGGTTATTTGCAGGTGACCCGCTCTAAGGACGAAATCGTCCAAGCCGTCCGCCAGCAAGCCAAATACGGCGTCGACTGGATTAAAGTGCACGTCACCGGCCTCATCCCCCGGCAACGCGGCGAAGGGGAGATCCAGGTTTGGAACTTTGAGGAGCTGAAACTGGTGGTCGACACCGCCCACGACATCGGCTTGCCGGTCGTGGGCCACTGCCGCAACGCAGCCTCGACGCGGGATGCGGCCAAGGCCGGCTTTGACATGATCCTGCACGCGACCTTCATGGACGAGGCAGCTATTGACGCGGTGGTGGAACACAAACCCTCCCTGGTGCCAACGCTGACCTTCCAAGCTGTGCTGGCTGACCATGGCGACAAAATCGGCGCAAGCCCCTATCTGCAAGACCTGTTCGCCAAAGAGATTGAAGGCAGCTCCATCCAGCTGAAAAGGGCCTATGACGAAGGCGTGCCCATCCTATGCGGCACAGAAAGCGGCTTTTCCATCACGCCCTATGGCGAGTGGCATTGGCGCGAATTGCAAGTCCTCACCGACAATATGGGGCTCACCCCGGAAGAAGCTTTGATTTGCGCCACGCGAGAAGGCGCACGGGCCATGAAAGCCTATGGCGAGCTTGGCACTTTGGAAACCGGCAAGCCGGCAGACGTGATCGCTGTGAAGGGCGATGTGACCAAAGACGTCACGCTGCTCGGACAGCCCGGGGCTATTGAGCACATCTTCAAAGGCGGAACCAGTATCGACTTGAGCACGCCGCTGCCAGAGCGTAAACCTTTGCCCAGCTGGCGCGTGTCGCAATATTCAACGCAGCCGGCAACACGGCATCGGGCGCTCGGCTGGGCGCCATAACACAAGAAGAGCCGTGCTGGGGAGACGTGTATGACAGAGCATGTGGTTGAAAGCTTTTCCGGCTGTGTCCATGCGTTAAAACAATCCGGCCTGCGCCAATCGCTGTACGACGCAGCAGCCATCATGATGGACCGCGTGCTTGTGAACTTGCACGGCGAGGAACACCGGAAGCGGCGCAACCAAGAAGCCATCGTCTTCCGCAAGGACATCTTTCTGCACTATGAAAAGAACGTCCTTCCTAAGACACTCGAAGAAACCATTGCACCCATGATTGAGGCCGGGCGCGGCGACTTGGTTGATATCGGTTACCGCGTCATGATGAACCTGACCGTCGATTTTACCGGCATTGACCGGCCGGAACGCTCTGCCCAAGAAACCGAAGACCTGCTGGCTCTACTGCGTGCCTTCTCGCTTGCGCCAGCGCTTGGGCAATCCCTGACGGATGATGCGGAAGAAAAGAAGGCCATCATCAAGCAGGCCATGGCTGACTTTGATGCGCGCTACTTGACGCCATCTTTGGAGCGCAGGCGAGACGCAAAAGCGGCAGTCGATGCAGGCAAGATGGACAAAGACGACTTGCCAAAAGACGTGCTCATGATGCTGGTGCTTGGACAAGATGATTTGGGGATGACGGAGCTGGATCTGCTCAAGGAAGGCATCTTCTACACCCTTGCCGGCGCCCACACCACCATCCACTCCCTCGGCCATGCCATCCACGAGCTGTTTGAATGGCTGGATGCGCATCCAGAAGACAAGGCGCGGCTGAAGGACGACCCCTTCTTCATTCAGCAGTGCATGTTTGAAAGCCTGCGCTTGCACCCGTCCAGCCCCGTTGCGAAGCGGCGTGCCTCTTGCCCGGTGAGTCTTGAAGCCGACCAGGACGTTGAAGAAGGCGAGGAAGTCGTCGTCAATCTCTGGTCTGCAAACCGCAATACCGAGATTTTTGGCGAGGACGCCGACCGCTTCAACCCACACAGGACCATCCCCAAAGGCTATTTCCCCTACGGCCTGTCCATGGGCTATGGCATGCATGCGTGCTTAGGCCGCAACCTTGCGGTGGGCGTGGTGCCGAAAGCCGGCGCGGACCCGGAAGATCACCAATACGGCACAGTGCCGCTCATCGTGGAAGCGCTGCTGCGCTTTGGGGTGCAGCGCGATCCTGAAGGAACACCGCGCAAGGATGAGACCATCACCCGCACCACCTGGGCGCAGTATCCCGTGGTGTTTAAGCCAGAGGAAGCGCTCGTCTGATGCCCGTCAAAACCGCACTTGTCACCGGCGCTGCGAATGGGATTGGCCTGGAGATCGCCCGTTCCTTAGGCGTTCAAGGTGCGCGTGTTGGCCTCATTGATGTGGACGAGACCGCGCTTGAGACAGCCTGCCATGTCGTCGACAATGCCGTGCCATTGGTGGGCAGCGTCGCAAGCGAAAGCGATGTGAGCGATGCGTTTGACGCCTTTGGAGACACGCCGGAACTTGTGGTGAATAACGCAGGCATCGTGCGCTTTGGGCCGCTCAGCGAGCTCAGTGTCGATGATTTTCGCACCGTCATCGATATCAACCTCATGGGTGTTTACATCGTCACGCGCGAAGCGACACAGCGGATGCGCCACGCTGGACGCGGCCAGGTTATCTCACTGACATCTATCAACGCCTATAGCCCGGGGCCGGGTGCAGGCGCTTATCCGCCGTCAAAATCAGCGGTGCTTCAACTCATGAAGCAATTTGCCTTGGAAAACGCGGAATACGGCTTGCGCTATAATTCCATTGCGCCAGGCTTTATCGATGGCGGCATGTCCACGCCCATTTATGCGGACCCAAAAGTCCGGGCTGCACGCACCAAAGGCGTCCCGCAAAAACGCCTTGGCACACCGCAAGACATAGCAAGTGCGGTGCTGTTTTTAGCTTCGGAAGAAGCCAGCTACATCAACGGCCATGACCTGGTGGTCGACGGCGCCGTCACGCACGCCATCTTGAAAAATCTGCCGCGGGCATAGGGTGTGATTACCAGCATTTTAAGCGGCGGTTATGCGCACCCCTTTGCCGAAACTGGGGGTATCTTAAAAGAAATAGCGCAGGACTGCGGCTGCCTCATCGATATGTATGACAGCATCGCCGACCCGCTGGACTTATCCGGCGTCGACGTCCTGATTGTGAATGGCCTGTGGTGGTCTATGACGCAGCATGAGAAATATGCGCCGGACCGGGACGCCTGGGCTTTTGAGATGACCGACCAACAAATGGATGAGATTGAAAGCTTCGTCCATGAAGGCGGCGCGCTCTATGCCGTGCATACGTCCGTCATTTGTTTTGACACCCAGCCGCGCTGGAAAACGCTGCTTGGCGGCGGTTGGACCTGGGGCCACTCCCATCATCCGCCCCTTGGCAACGTTGATGTCACGATCTCAGCGCCAGGGTCGCATCTGGGGCTGGAGGCCTTTGCTGTGCAGGATGAGGTGTATCATCACCTCGATCCCGCCAGCGATGCGGCTGTTCTAGCAACCAGCGATACAGGCGAAGGCCCTCAGCCGGTGGCTTGGGTCCGCAGGGCTGGGGATGGCTATGTGGCGGTGAATACGCTTGGCCATGATGCACGCTCCATGAACGTACCCGGGCACCGTCTTTTGATGGAAAAACAGCTTTACTGGCTGGTTGAGCAAGACGCCAACGGCGAAGGCGTCTTCTCATGAACGCCCTTGAAGGCAGCGGCATCCTCATCACCGGCGGTGGCTCTGGGCTGGGCCTGGCAACGGCGCAGCACCTGACGACACTGGGCGCAAAGGTCACGATTTCTGGCCGGCGCAAAGACAAAATCGACGCTGCTGCCACACAGATTGGCTGCAACGGCGTTGCTGGCGATGTCACAAACGCAGCTGATCGGCAGGCCATGATTGACGCCGCAGCTGTCTTCGCTGGCGGACGGCTCGACCATGTGGTGAGCAACGCGGGAAATATGTACCGTGGGCCCATCGATACGCTTGAAGAGGGCAAGCTGCTCGACATCTTCCACACCAACGTGGTGGCCGGCATGATGCTGGCCGGCGAGGCCAAAGCGCACTTGGCTGAACAGAAAGGCAGCATCGTCTACATCGGCTCAGGCCATACACGCCGCGCCTTGCCAGGGGCATCGCCTTATGCGGCTACCAAAGGCGCTATCCAAGTGCTCACGCAAGTCCTGGCAGCGGAACTCGGCACAGACGGTATCCGAGTCAACTGCATTGTCCCGGGCGGAGTGCTCACGGAGATTAACGTGCGCGCCGGTCTGCTCACTGAGGAAGAAGCGGCGCAACGCCTTGGCGCCATGTTGCCCATGCAAGCCATCGACAAGGCCGGCGAAGGGCAAGACGTTGCGGAGGCGATTGAATATGTGCTGCGCGCGCCTTGGACGACTGGCGCCATCATCGATGTGGATGGCGGCTTCGGCCTTGGCGTGACGCGCGGCGCCTAGCCGGGAACGCTGTCGCGCCGCAGCGCCATCGTCAGGCAGTGGATCCCCCCGCCGCCGCGCGTAAAACAATCCAGCTCGGGCTCTAAAACCTCCAGCCCAGCGCCGCGCAGCGCTTCATTGGTCTTGCGGTTGTGTTTAGGAGAGACAACGCGCCCATCCCCCAATGACAAGGCATTACAGCCAAGCTGCATGGTCTCACGGAAACTGACGGGAATGACGTCAATGCCGTGGCGGCTGAACCAGCCCAGCAGATCATCGTCCAGCGCATCCGTACAGGCCAAAGCTAGTCCCTCGCCCACCATGCAAAACAAAACATCTAAGTGGAGGAAGTGCTCGGGAAAGCCATAGAGTTTGGTCTCCCAGCCCTCCGCAGCGAACCAATCGGCCAGCTGCTGCGCGCCTTCACGCGTGGTGCGGGTGCCAGAATGGCCAATGAGCAGAAGCCCCGGTTTGATGACATGGATGTCGCCGCCTTCAATCGTGCCAGCTGTTGAATGCCGCCAAATGGGGATGCCGGCTTTCTCATAGAACTTCAGAACCTGGCTCCATTCGCCGCGCCGCTCGACGCGCGAGAGCTGATTGATGACCGCGCCCCACGGCGTCATCTGGCTGGAATCGCGCGTAAAACACTGAAAGGCCAAATGCTCTTCAAGGTCCAAAAAGTGCGTTTTTACGCCCGCTTCTTGCAGCATCTCGGTCATGCGGTCGTATTGCGCTTGCGCCTTTTGCAGGTCGAGCGGTGTGTCGGCATCAAGGGTTGCCTTGGCCACCGCGTTGACTGCCTCCCAGCGATAATTGTCCGGCCGGCAGAGCAGCACATCGCGCAGAACGCCGTACTCGCTATCAAAACCCCATGTGCTCATAAACGCCCCCTGACGTTCGTCTTATATGTTTTGCTTGAACTCGGCCCCCTCTTGAACCATGGTGCGCGCCCTTTTCAACCCTGATTCGCACCAACGGCACGCCTGTCATGACTTCGCTTGAACGCACAGCACAAAATGCGCCCGCAAGGCGGCCGTTCTGGGCAGATGTTGCGCGGACATGGGCGCTTGCGTGGCCGGTTTTCCTCGTCGACCTGGTTGTCATCTCCATTTCGACCATCGATGTCATCATGGTGGGGCGCGCCAGTACAGATGAGCTGGCCTATCTGGGCATTGGCCGCACCGTCACCTGGATGGCGATTGTGATCTGCTCCGGGCTTCTCTCCGGCGTCACAGTGTTTGCTGCGCGCGCAGATGGCGCTGAAAACCCTAAGGAAGCGGGCGATATTCTGCGCCGGGGGATTGCCTACACAGCTGTGCTCGGCGTTTTGTGCTGCCTTGCCCTCTTCCTGTGTGCGGAAGCGCTGCTTGGCGCGCTCGACCTGCCGACAGCGCTGGTGGAGCAAGGGGCTGACTATGTGCGCATCACAGCAGTTGGACTGCCGTTTCAGCTGTTCACCATGTGCTGCTTTTTATGGCTGGAAGGCATCAGCCGCCCGCGCCCTGGCATGATTGTCATGTTCATGACCCTGCCATTGAATGCCGGCATGAACTGGGTGTTCATTGAAGGCAATCTGGGCGCGCCTGCACTTGGGGCATCGGGTGCTGCACTGGCCACAACATTGGCGCAAATGATTGGCGCCGTGCTGATCGTGCTGTACCTGCGCGGCATGCGTGATCGGGACCATTGGGGCGTGTCCCTAGAGCTGGGCATAAACTGGCGCAGCGCCTGGCAGGACGGCAAGAGCCTGCGCCGCTTTGGCCTGATGCCTGGCTTTGCAACAGGCATGGAATTCCTTGGCTTTAACGCGCTGAACATCATGACTGGGTATCTCGGCATCGTGGTGGTTGGCGCCTACCAAGTCGTCTTCTCTCTGCACGCCATTTCCTTTTCAGTGGCCATGGGCTTTGCCTCCGCCACAGCCGTACGCGTGGGCAATGCCATGGGCCGCAATGACCCGGCTGCTGTCGGCCATCAAGTGCGGCTGTCTGCGGGGATGACGGCGGCGGCGATGCTGCCATTCGTCCTAGTCTATTTGTTCATTCCAGACGTGCCCATTGCCGTGTTTGGCGTGGACGCGGATGTTGCGGCGCTTGCGATGTTGTTTGTGGCCATCATCGCGCCGTTCCTGATTTTTGATGGTCTGCAATACATGCTGGTCTTCGCCCTGCGCGCTGCCGGCGATGAGGTTGTCGCCTCCGTCTTGCAGGTGGGCAGCTTCCTTGTGGTGATGGCAGGCGCCAGCGCTGTGTTAACGTTTGTGCTTGATTATGGGCCAGCGGGAATAGGCTGGGGCATGGTGGCCGGCATTGTGTGTGCAGCCACCCTCTTAGGATCGCGCTTCCTTGTGGTTCAGCGCAAACTCATGACGCAAAGCGCGCCTCATTCGCCTTCTCCCCAGGCGCAACAGTAATCGGTCGGCCAATCACGGGCTGGTCAATCATCTGCGCCATCACAGCAGGGTCTTTTGACGTCGCCAGAAAGCGCGCGCCTGTTTCATTGAGACGCCCGATGAAGAGCGCTTTGACGGGGTCCTGCTTCTTGAAGACCACGGTGTAGGTTTCCACCGCCGCCTCCCCTTGCGGCGTCTGCGTGAACGCAGGCGACGTGAGCGTATCAATATCGCTTTGGTAACTGGCTGACGACACGCGCTCGAAAGGCCCGTCCGGCGCCTGGGCGGAATAGACGCCAAAGCTGTGTTTGGTCAGGTACCAGCCATTGCCGGTCACATAGCCATAGGATGTGGGCGCGGCGCGTAGCTTTTGGGCCATCGTGGCGATGGCGTGCATGGTGTAGTTATTGCCCGGCCCGCCGAAGAACGGCAGGCCGCCTGTGACCGTGAGGCCGCGCGGGTCAAACGGATCTAGGCCTAAAGCATCGCAGGCGACTTCAACGGCGGAGGGAAAGCAGCTGTAGAGGTCAAACAACGCCATATCGGCAGCACTTTTGCCGGCCATGTCGAACGCATGCTGGCTGCCAACGCGCATGGCTGGGCAGCTTGTGTAATCGACCCGGTCTGAGATGTGCCATTTCTCCTTTGTGTCCGCGCAGCCGTGCAAGTGAATGATCTTCGTTTCTGGGACGCCGAGCTCTTTCGCCTTCGCATAGGTCGTCATGATGACAGCGGAAGCTTGGTCCACATACATCTGCGCAACCATGTGCTTGGTATACGGATACGCCAACTAACGATTGCGCTCTGTGGGTGTTGAAAGCGCGTCAGCGCTACGCTCGACTGGGAAGGCGCTGAACGGAGTGCGCGCAGCAACCTGCGTGAAGGGCGCGAAGACCTCCCCGCAAAAG
>JBCCDR010000021.1:0-14299 GCA_039030675.1 Pseudomonadota bacterium
CATCCTTTGCATTTCCTGGTGCGCGCACTCTATGGCCATAATTTCGCCTGTCGCGGCAGATAAATGAACCCTCCATTGGGCGAATAGGGCATGGGCGCGATTGATACTGGTTTAAAGCCGCGCTAGCCTATGGCCTGCGAGCTGTGAGGGGAGAGACATGGGCATTGTGCGCAAAATGTGGGTGTGGAGTTTAGCGCCAATCGCTGGGGTTTTGGCAGGGCCTCTCGCAGCGCAGACACCCGCAGCAGACACGGACATCATGATCGTGCTCGACAGCTCTGGCTCCATGTGGGGCCAGATTGATGGCACCTCCAAGCGCGATATTGCCCGCACAGCGCTGCGGGACTTGCTGAGCGATTTGCCAAGTGGGGCCAAGCGCGGGCTGATTGCCTATGGGCACCGTAAAAAGGGCGATTGCAGCGATATTGAAACGCTTGCGGCGCCCAGCGCGGGCGCTGACATTGCCGCCAAAGCCGACGCAATCCGGCCCATGGGCAAAACGCCTCTCTCGGCAGCAGTGCGCAAAGCCGCGGAGCAGCTCAAATTCACCGAGAATGCCGCCACTGTGATTGCCATCACTGACGGCATTGAAACCTGCGATGCCGACCCGTGCGCGGCAGGCGCAGAGCTCGAAGCGCTGGGCATTGATTTCACCGCTCATGTGGTGGGCTTCGGGCTGTCGGAAGCCGAAGGCCGGCAAGTGGCCTGCCTGGCAGAAGAAACTGGCGGGCTGTATCTCCAAGCCAGCGATGCAGGCACGCTGTCTGACGCGTTTAAAACTGTGGCAAAGGCCACAACGCAAGAAACGCCAGATGTCGGCACAGCCGAAGCCAGCCTCATCGTGCCTGAAACTGTCGAAATCGGCGCTAAGTTTGAGGTGGCTTATGAGGGGCCGGAAGATACCACGGACCGGCCTGACTACATTGACCTTGTCGGGCCGGAAGCCAAAGGCACCGCTATTCGCTCAATGAGCTATTTCTACATCCGCAAAGGCAACCCCGCCATCTTGCGCGCACCCGCCAAGCCTGGTGTTTATTTAGCGCGCTATATCTGGGTGACTGCGGCGGGCAAGCAGGTGATTGCCGAAGCCTTTGTGCAAGTCACGCAGGCGGATGTCGCCCTATCAGCGCCAGACACTGCAGGCGTTGGCACGCCCATAGAAGTCAGCTGGATTGGCCCCGGCAATGAGAACGATTATATCGACATCGTGCCCGAAGGCCAGAAAGGCACCACTAGCCAAATCAGCTATACCTGGGTGCGCAAAAGCAAAGACAATGTGCTTGTCGTGAAAGCCCCGAAAAATGCGGGCGCGTACGACCTGCGCTATGTGGCGCGCGGCGCGGATGGCAAGCGGGCCCTAAAGACGCTGCCCATCACCATTGAAGAGGTCCGCACGGAGCTTGCCTTTGCGCCGGAGATGAACCTGGGCGGCGTCTTAGACGTGAGCTGGACCGGGCCAGGCAATTCCAATGACTATATCGACATCGTCCCACGCGGGCAGACCAATACCACCGAGCAGCTGACCTACCGCTGGACGCGCAATGGCAATCCAGCAGAGCTCAAATTGCCAGGAAACCCGGGGGAATATGATGTGCGCTATGTGCTCAGCGCGCCGGACGGCAAACGCGTGCTCGCAAGCGCGCCGCTGACGCTCAATGATGTTGAAGTCGCCCTCGATTTCCCCGCTAGCGTGCCCATGGGCGCACCGCTTGAGGTCAGCTGGACGGGCCCGGGCGGACCCAATGATTATGTGGATATCGTACCGCGCGGCTACACCAAAACATCAGGCCAGCTGGCATTTCAGTGGACCCGCAAAGGCGAAGTCCTCGACATGGCCGTCCCAACTGCGCCGGGCGAGTATGATATCCGCTACGTCCTCTACCCGCCCGATGGCAAACGCGTCTTAAAGGTCATGCCGCTGACGGTGACGCCGGTAGAGGTGACGCTGGACGCGCCCGCGACCCTTGGGCAAGACCAAGTGCTGGAGGTGAGCTGGACAGGGCCCAGCGCGCGCAATGACTATATTGATTTGGTTCCGGCCGGCACAAAAAAGACGAGCGGGCAAATCACCTACCAATGGACGCGTAAAGGCGAGGTCCTCACACTGCAGCTGCCTGCCAAGCCTGGCACCTATGACCTGCGCTATGTGCATGCCGGCGCGGGCAAAAAGGTGGTGCTCAAAAGCCAGAGCGTCACCATCACCGACGTGCCAGCCACCCTCGAAGCGCCCGCAACCGGCGCGGCGGGCACCAAGATAGAAGTGTTATGGACGGGCCCTGGCACCTACCGGGACTATGTCGACATCGTCCCGCGCGGGCAGAAGCGCACCAAAGGCGAGATCGCATACTTCTATACCCGCAACGCCAAAGACGGCGTGGGCCTGCTCACCTTGCCGAAGACGCCGGGGGAGTATGACATTCGCTATATCTTCCAAGGCGTGAAGGCCCGCACGCTGAAGACCGTGCGGCCTATCACCGTCGAATAAGCCATGCGTTTTTCCATCTCAGGCGCCGTCGCACTCATCCTGGCGGCGTGCGCACCACCTGCGCCGGGGCAATCCCTGCTGCCGCCCGCGCCGAAAGACCCGACAGGCTTTGCCGCCGGCGCAGACGTGATTGCCCAGCGCATCGCGCTGAAACCCAATCTGGCGCGCGCGAAAAATATTGTACTCATGGTGGGCGATGGCATGGGTGTGTCCACCATTACCGCCGGGCGCATCTATGCAGGCCAAAAGCTCGGCAAGCTCGGCGAGGAGCATAGCCTGACGTTCGAGCGGCTGCCTTATGCCGCCCTCATCAAGACCTACAACACCGACCAACAAGTCTCTGATTCCGCCGGCACGGCCACGGCCATGGTCACAGGGCTGAAGACACGCGCCGGGGTCATCAACACGGCGCCAAGCGTCCGGCGGGGCAACTGTCCCGATGCGCTAAAAAACCCGCTGCCAACGCTAACCCAGCAGGCTATCGCATTGGGCAAAGCCGCCGGCGTAGTGAGCAGCGCGCGGCTGACCCATGCTACGCCAGCGGTGATGTACGCCGTCAGCGCTGACCGCAATTGGGAGAGCGACAAGACAACCCCCGATGCAGCCAAGGACGCCGGCTGCACCGCCATTGCCCGCCAACTGGTGGAGGGAAAGCACGGCCTCATGGTAGCCATGGGTGGCGGCGCGCGGGCTTTTGATGAGGATATGATGGACCGCTGGCCCGGCGCGGTCGTCACAACTAAGGCAGACATGACGGTCGCACAGCAAACACCCTTGCTAGGCCTGTTTGCCCCCAGCCACCTGCCCTACACGCTCGAGAAAGCAGCAGCCAGTACCGCCCCAAGCCTCGCAGACATGACCAACAAGGCCCTGTCGCTCTTAGCCCAAAGCGGAGACGGCTTTTTCCTGATGGTGGAAGGCGGCCGCATCGACCATGGCCACCATGCCGGAAAGGCCGCGCTTGCTTTAGAAGAGCTGCGCGCTTTTGATGACGCTGTCGCTGTGGTGCTTGAACGCGTGGACTTAGCCAACACGCTGGTGCTGGTCACAGCCGACCACAGCCACACCTTCACCATCGCCGGCTATCCCAAACGCGGCAATGATATCCTCGGGCCCGTCTACTATAACGACCCAAGCGGCGAAACCGACGGCATCCTCGCCCTCGCCCGGGACGGCCGGCCCTATACCACGCTTGGCTATATGAACGGTCCCGGCGCCAAAGACGGTGTGCGTGACCCCTCACAGGTCCCGCCAGGCACCATCACGCGCCAGCCCGCCCTTATCCCGTTCACCTCCGAGACCCATGCCGGGGAAGACGTTGCCCTTTTTGCGGCTGGCCCCTGGGCGCATCTGGTCGGCGGCGTGATGGAGCAGCACGTGATTTATCACCTGATGGCGCATGCGTTGGGGCTTGCGCCATGACACCCACCATTCATCAGCCGTTCAAACGCACGCTGGCACAAGGCGCATCATGGCCCATACCCTTTTTGCTGCAGGCGTAACGCGGCGGCGCCTGCTTACGGCGGCTGCTGCAGGCGCGCTTGTTGCCGGGTGTGAGGAATCGGCCGGCGGCAAGGAGCGCGCGCGGCTGCGGGTGTTGGTGGTGGGCGCGGGCATTATTGGCGCTTCCATTGCCTACTTTCTGGCCAAAGGCGGCGCGAAGGTCACCCTCATCGACAAAGAAGGCCCCGCCAGCCATGCCAGCCGCGGGACGTTTGCGTGGATTAATGCAAGCTGGGCGAAACAGCCGCGTGATTATCATAGCCTCAACCAGCTGGGCGTGTCCGGCTGGAGTGTTTTAGAAGAAGACCTGGAAATTCCAGTGCGTTGGAGCGGCGCCCTAGAGTGGTTCGACAGCCCCGCCCGCATGGCCACATTAGCCACGGACATTGCCGAGCAACAAGCCTGGGGCGAACCAGCACAAATGCTCAGCGCCGCAGAAGTGCGCGGCCGCGAACCTAGCTTGGCAGAACCGGTCGCAGCCGCCTATTCACCCCGCGACGGCGCCGTCGACCCGGTTCTCGCCACCCAGATGCTGGTAAAAGGCGCACAGAAATTCGGGGCGACAGTCATCACGCCAGCCACCCTCACCGGCGTCACCCTGGAAAGCAGCCGCGTTGTGGCGGGGCAGACCGACCTGGGCGACATGCCAGCCGACCGCATTGTCCTAGCGACCGGGGCTGCGCCCGCTTTGCCCGGCGTGATTGCGCAAAGCGCGGTGCCGCAGCGCACCACATCGGGCGTGATCGCCATCACCCGGCCCATGCGCCCCGTCTTGCGGCATATCTTGGCGATCCCGGGCGTCCATATGCACCAAAGGACAGATGGCCGCGTGGTGCTTGGCGAGCCAGACGGGCCGCCTGGCACACAAGAGCATGCGGCACGCCTGAGTGAGCGGCCCCGGCAGTTCCCCAATGATGCCCTGGCCGCGCAGCATGGCGGCCAATTGCTGGCGCGCGCGCAGGCCCATGTGCCCGCTCTAGCCGGCGCGCAGCTGGAAGACACGCTCATCGGCTGGCGGCCTCTGCCCATCGATGGGCACCCGGTCATTGGTGCTGCGCCCGCACGGCCAGATGTGTATCTGGCCATCACCCATAGCGGCGTAACCCTCGCGCCCGCCATCGGCCAATTGGCGGCTTACGAAATCCTAGAAGCGCGCGCCATCAGCCGCCTTGCGCCCTATCGGCCTGGCCGGCAGTTTGAAGAGATTGTGCGCTATTAGAGCGCTAATTTAGGTCTTCACAATCGACGGTGTTGGGCACGTCGTAGACAATGGTGCCATCGTCTTTGGTGCAGGTCTGGACTTCGCGAATGACTTCATCGGCGAAGCGCTTATTGGCCTCATCTTGCTGATCTTGCCGCCGCTTCCAATCCTCATATTGTTCATCACTGCTATAGGGGTCTGTGCCCCCGCCGCCGCCTGCATAAGGATCGCTATAGGGGTTGTTTTGGGTGGGTTGGCCGCCACCGCCGCCTGGATATTGCGGTTCTCCACTGTCAGACAGAGCAAGGATGGCAAGCACAACACCAGCGATAATCAGCGCGGTTTTGTGCTTTTGGATGAAGGCGTTGATGTCGTTTGACGTGGGCGTGGCCATGACTGTCTCCTCAGGTCTCCTTCTGTAAGGCGCAAAAGGACGCCAAGGGAGCTCGTTTTTTTACAAACGGCGCCTTACACCATGGCTTCAATCAGCACGGGGCCCGGCGTCTCCATGGCTTTGGCAAGGGCATCATCGAGCGCCTCAGCACTTTCAGCGCGGTGGGTGGCAAGGCCCATGCCCGCCGCCATGCTGCAAAAATCCATACGCGGATTACCCAGGCCCAGCATGGTCTGCGCACGCTCTGAGATGGTGTTAGCGCCCGTGCGGATCATTTCAAATTGCAGGATGTTATAGGCTTGGTTGTTGATGATGATGACCACCACATCCAAGCCCTCCCGCGCCATGGTCCACAGCGCTTGAATGGTGTACATGGCCGAGCCATCGCCCGTGGGCGCAATCACCTTCTGGCCCGGCGCGCCAACAGCCGCGCCTACTGCCACGCTTAGGCCTTGGCCAATCGCCCCGCCTGTGCAGCTCATCCACCGGTGCGCCGGGCAACCTGCTGTCATGGTCGGCAAATCCATAGAGAAGCTGATGCACTCATCGGCCACCACAGCGCCTTCTGGCAGGTGGCGCGCGAAGGCGGCCGCAAAGGTGGCCGGCGTTATGTCGCCACTGGGCTTGCCAATGTCTTGGACTGGGACCGGCGCGGCGGCATGTGCTTTGGCGCCAAGCGCTTCGACGAGGGCTTCCGCAGCCGGCAAGCAAGCCTCCTCCGGCCGTGCGAGGGGGAGGATGTCGCAGCCATCCTGCGTTAAAATGCTTGGCTTATCAGGATAGGCGAAAAACGCCACGGGGGCTTTGGCGCCGAGTAATACCAGCGTATCAACCTCGCGGAAAAACTCTACAGCCAGCTCAGCAAAATAGGGCGTCGCCTCCAGCGCCGCCCTGCCCTGCCCGCGCGGCACGCAAGCATTAAATGTAGGCGCTGCTAAACGGCAGCCGGTGGCGGCTTGAATGCGGCCGGCCGCGGCGAGCACGTCATCCCTATGCGCGCCATTGCCAAGGTACAGCATGGCGCGGCGGCCGCCAGCGCGCAGGGCTTGCGCCGCCGCATCGACATCGCCGCTCGGGCCCTGCTGGCTGCCTGGCTGGGCTTTGACAGGTGCCAGCGTGCTTTTGGACCACGCCAGGTCAGCCGGCACAATCAGCGTAGAGACCTGCCCGCTGCCCATCTGCGCAGCTGTGCAGGCTTGCGCAGTCCCGCTCGCCACCTCATCCGGCGACGCCAAATTTTCCACATGGTGGGACATGGGCGCTGCCACGGCAGCAATATCGCTGGTGAGCGGCGCATCGAGATGCAGATGATAGGTGGCATGATCGCCCACCACATTGAGCACCGAGGTGCCCGCCTTTTTCGCATTGTGCACATTGGCAAGGCCATTGGCCAAGCCAGGGCCCAAATGCAGCAGCGTCGCGCCGGTCTTGCCCGTCACCCGGCTATAGCCATCGGCCGCGCCCGTGCACACGCCTTCAAACAAGCCAAGCACAGGGCGGATGGAGGTTTCATGGTCAAGCGCTGCGACCAGCTGCATTTCTGACGTGCCAGGGTTGGTGAACACCACGTCAATGCCCGACAGCGCCATGGTCTGCAAAATTACGTCCGCGCCGTTCATCACCATCTCCTCGCCCATGTCTCTCAACGCTGTGGCGGCAGGCTAAGGCAAATCATCCGGCTTGGCTATGCACTGGTGGTAAGCAGCGGCGCGATTGCTTCTGGCAGCGCAGGAGTCTATATTCAGACCATAAGGAGTCTTACTCGCATGGCCCAACGCATCAAACCCATCAGCTATTTGAAAGCCAATGCCGCCGAAGTCCTAGCCCGGCTTGAGGAGGAAGAGGAAACGCTGATCATCACGCAAAATGGCGAGGCCAAAGCTGTGATCCAGGACCTGGCAAGCTATGAGGCGACACAGGAGCAACTCGCCTTGCTCAAGCTCATCGCCCTTGGGTCGCGCGACATGGATGCGGGCGATACAGTGGATGCGCGCGAGGCCATCGCTGCTTTACGCCAATAGCCCCCCAAATCTATGGCACGCTATACGGTCCGCTTCACCAAAGGCGCGCAGGGCGATTTAGCGGACTTACACCGCCGCAAACAGCGCAGCGGCGGCCTGGCAGCCGCTGATCTGTTTCTCGACGACATGCTAGAGGCCATCTCCTCGCTAGAGGCGTTCCCACTGCGCGGCAGCATTCCCCAGGAACTGCAGTCGCTGGGCTGGACCAGCATCCGCCAACATCTCAGCCAAGATTGCCGCTTGCTCACCCGCGTGGATGACAGTGTCGTCACCATCATCCTCGCCATAGATGCCCGGCGCAGCTTCCGCCGCTTGTTGGAGCAGCGGGTGCTACGCTAAGGCAAGGTTAGGCTGTGCAGTCGCAGCCAGCATGCTCACAGCCGGAACCATTGGGGTGGCCATCTGCGCAGGCGCTGCTGCAGTAGTTTTTATCGTCTTTTTTGACGGCATCTGAGATATCGACAATGCACACGCAGCTATCGCAGGCGCATTTTTGGTGGGTCACATTTGGCATGGTCTTTCGTCCTATTGAGTATCTTCCGTGTCGCGGGGAAGATGCGTGAACAAGTGCTCGATCATGGTGTCTAAGACCGAATGCACACAGGCATCGGCCATGGAATAAAACACCTGCTTCCCGCGTCGATTGGATTTCAAAATCCGCGCGGATCGCAGCAACCGAAGATGATGACTGGTCAGCGAGGCCGACACCCCCAGCTTCCCCGCAATATCCCCCGCCGCCATCTCGCGATCCTTACACGCAAGCACAATGGATAAGCGCGTCGGGTCGGAGAGCAAACCGAAGATTTCGGCAAGCTCAGTGGTTTGGTCGATATGCAGGTCGGTTGTCATCGATACAACACTTAAATGATTGTTTAAGTGTAGTCAATGTTTGGGTGTAAAATGCCACTAGAGCGGTCAGCATTATTGCAAACAGCAGCGAGGACACAGGTAAAATGGGACGACGGTGCCTCTGTTTACGCCGGGAAGCATAAGCGCGTTCGCTCCACCGAAGCTAAAGGTCTAGGCTGGCAGCTTTTTGCGCCGGGCGGCCCGGGCGCGCAGACCCGCAAAAGCGGCAAGACCAGATAGCCATAAAATACCAGCGGCGGGCAACGGGACGGCGGCAATATCGAGCTGCAAGGCTTGGAGGGCACCGCGATCAACAATCGTGGCGCGCCATCGCGAGCCAGCTTCAAGGAGGTCTGGTGCAAGGCTGAAGAAAAAATCCATCGCCGATAAACTGCCGAAGCTCTCTGCGAGAATCAGGTCGAAAGAATCGCCGATTTCAGCTTGAAAGCCCTCAAATGAGCCGATGTTGATATGGGTTCCCGCCGCGAAATCGGCAGGACCATTGATAATCAGCTGGTCATAGTCAACACCACCGACCAGCCCGCCAATTTCAAAGAACAGGGTTGCCCCGGCGTCTGACTGCGCCGCTCCATCGACAGTGAAGGTGCCGGGAGAAGCGCCTATAATCAGATTAGCATTCGAACTAAGCTGTAAATTGCCTGTCAAACTGGCATCGCCAGCAAGTGTGCCGCCGCCGGAAATCGAAAGCTGGGAGGCGACCAATCTATTGATGAGATCAATGCGCGTCGACGTGCCGATTGAGACCTGCTCCATCCCCATCACTGTGGTCCCATCCAGCGTGCCGGAAGAGCCGTCAAAACTAAGGGAGTCATTATTGCCCGCGCCGCCGTCAAAGCGCGTGACGCCAGAAAAATCGCCGCCATTAAAGGCAACATGATCATCGCCGCCGCCAAGATTGATCTGGCCAACAACACCTGCGCCGCTTTCCACCGTTAAAATGGAATTGGTTTCGTCGTTGGTGATTGCGATGCCCGATTGAGATGAGACGGACGCGCCGTTTTTTAAGGTTATGCGCGCCTCACTAGAGATAGAGCTGGGCACGTCTGTTTGGGTTTCAATACCAACACCGCTGCCACCTTCCACAGCGCCGGTGACGGTGATGTCCGTACTGCCAAAACGCTCTTTTGTGACGATGCCGCTGATTGCCCCTTGAACATTATGGGCCTTCACAACGATGCGTTCATTCACGCCTGCGTCAGAGCTGTGGTCGAGATAGATGCCTGTTCCTTGGGTTGAAACCACGTCGCCAGTGGTCGTCACATCAAGGCGCAGCCCTTTGCCTTCCGCATAGATGCCAAAATCGCGTCCGCTCACATCCGTTGCTGTGATCGAGAGATCATCCCTGCCAGCGAAGGCGCGAATACCGTCTGCTGGCCTGGACGGGTCAGACATAGGCGCCGTTCCGGCACTTCCGGCAACGGCGCCGGTCGCGGTGATAGACAAAACGCCTTCGCGCCCATCGGTAGATCCTGTGAGGCCATCACGGGCTTCCGCAAGGATCCCTGTATAGTTCGCGCTCACGGGCCCCGTCATGATATCAAGGCGCCCAAGATCTACGGTGGCGACAATCCCGTCGCCCACAACACCCGTCACGCTGCCGGTCGTTTCAATGCTAAACTGCTCGAGGGACTGCACTATGATGCCCGTATCATTGCCCATGACATCAACGGCAGTGATAGAAGACGGGTTTCTAAAGTCAGCGTTTCTTGACACCGCATAGATGCCAATGTCGCCAGACACTGTCCCGGTCGCGGTGATGTCCACGGTACCGAAACTGAGAGGGTTGGGATCGATAGGTGGCCCCTCTTGAACCGCAAAGATGCCATGGCTGCCGCCAGAAACCTCGTTCACAGACAGTGAAATGGGCCGGGAATCAAAGAATTGCTCCAGGTCTCCCATCTGCGCAAAAACACCAGCGCCCGTTTCCCCTGTAACGGTGCCGCTCGCGTCTATGAGAATACCGCCTTCGCGAAATTGCCGCGCGGAAATGCCATTGACGCTGCCAGTCACATCGACGGCATTGATCGTGATGTCGTTGAGCCTAATGTCATCAAAGAGGCGTGTCGTGGGGTCCACATCTTCTCGCATCCAAGCCAAAATGCCATCACCGCCGCCGCCAACAACATGTCCTGTCGTGGTGATGGAAATGGTCTCAAATGGATCAGGTCCGCCTGGAATGGGAGCTGGAATCTGGTTAAAATCTGTTTCGACAGAAATACCACTACTTGAGTCGTGGCGAATAAGAGAGCCATGGGGATCATTTATAACCACAGACGCCGGCGCCTCTCGAATACTGATGGCACCATCGACCGGCAAAGGAATTGCCGTAATGACGTCCACCCCAAAGCCTGGTTCTGTGTTAACGATGATGTCGGCGTAGAAGGGGCCGCTAAGGAGAGGATCGATTCTAAGCGCGGGCAGCGAGCCTCCGGCAGGGACTCCGCCTGAGCAGACAAAATCGAAAGAGCCAGGCGATGTTTCCTGGCAGTCTCCAGCGCCGGCGCTTGGGGCGCCAAAAGACACTATAATGGCCGCAGCGATCGCGGTTGAGAGCGCTAAGACCTTTTTCGGCCGCGATACAGGACCAACCTTCTTTTCGATTTTCCACCCTCTAGGCACAACGGCAATTCCTTAACGCAACACAACACTGAACGCAGAGCAGAGCCAATCTGCCGGCGAAAAAGACCGGGAAATTTGTACGCTAATAAAGTGTTAATCGCAATTTATCTGGCAAGAGATGCGGAAAACGACAGATACGTGCCGATGTGTTAACGATATGGGTGCTCGCACCCCACCAAATCTTGCTCCATTGAACAAAATACGTCATATATTGCCATGACGACGTTCAATGGAGGGACCTGTCGTGGCAACACCTTCAAATCAACTGCCGGGCCTTGAAAAAGATGCATCCGCTACTGATGGCGCTCTAGGGGCTTCAGAGGCACTGCAAATTGGCGCTTTGGCCGATGCGGGCGAGCGTATGGTGGACCGGCTGCGGCGTAAAGCGTTTCTGCCGGAGAGCCGCAAGGGGCTATCGGTGCGGCTTGGTATTGCGGAGGTGGCGGGGCTGCTGGGGTGTTCGACCAACCGCATCCGCATGGCCGAAGAAGATGGGCGGCTGCCTCCTCCCCCGGCGGCGGAGAATGGGCGGCGGCTGGGTTATGACATCCCGTCGATTTTGAACATGCGGCAAGTGCTGGACGCCTCCCCTGCCCGCGCGGACGATGATGTGCCAGCGATTGTGGCGGTGCAGAATTTTAAGGGCGGCGTTGGCAAGTCGACGGTGACGACGCATTTAGCGCACTATCTGGCTGTGCAAGGCTACCGCGTCTTGGTGGTCGATTGCGACAGCCAGGCGACGACGACCACCCTGTTTGGCTTTAACCCGCATTTCAACATCAAGCGGGAAGAGACGCTCTACCCCTATTTGAGCATCGACCCGACGCAGGCGGATTTGCTCTATGCCGTGCAGCCGACGCCGTGGCCAAACGTCGACCTCATCCCCTCCAACTTAGAGCTGTTTGATGTGGAATATGAGCTGGCGGCGGCGGGCGCGGATGGTCAGTCTGTGCTGGCAACGCGCTTCCGTAAGCTGAAGGCTGGGCTACAGGACCTGGCGCAGTCTTATGATGTGGTTATTCTGGACCCGCCCCCTGCCCTTGGCACGATTTCCTTAGCGGTCATGCAAGCGGCCAATGCGCTGCTGGTGCCGCTCGCGGCAACGACGCCGGACTTTTGTTCTACCGTGCAGTTCCTCTCCATGATGGACCAAGTGATTGCGCAGCTGGAGCGCGCAGACATCCATGTGGATTATAGCTTCTGCCGTCTGCTGTGCTCGCGGCTGGATAAGAATGACCCAAGCCAGGCGATGATGATGGCCATCATGGAACAGACCTTTGGCTCCTCCCTCCTGCCCGTTCCGGTTTTGGAGAGTGCGGAGATTAGCCATGCCGCGCTGCGCATGATGTCCGTCTACGAGCTGGAAAGGCCCATCGGCACCGCGCGCACGCATAAGCGCTGCAAAGACAATCTGAACGAGACCATGGGCCAGGTGGAACAGCTCATCCGGCGCAATTGGGGCCGTGCGGCAGTGGAAGATGCGGCCCTGTCGCGGGCGCTGGGATGACGGGGAAACACATTGTGATGAAAAGCGCCTGTCCTACAGGCCAGCACATCAGGTATAAGTCACTCTTTGTTCTCTTATTCCTGTTTTGTTCTTGGAGATACTCATGAGCGGCAGACAGAAAAAATACTTAGATGATTTGCTGGCAGAAGAACCCGCAACGCCCGCACCCGTGCCGCAAAAATCATCCGGCCAACGTGACAGGCCCCTCACGTCTTCGACATTAGAGGAACGCGCGCCTTTAAGCGCCAGCCGGCGGCCACGGGGCGAAAGCTCGACGTTGCTTGGGCGCGAATCTGCTTTGGCGCGCGTCGCATCAGGCGAGGTTAAGCAAGTCACGCAGCTTTTGCTGGACCCAGCAAAGGTGAGAATCTGGCCAGGCAATGCGCGGCGCTATGACGAGCTGAACGAGACCAGCTGCGCGGACCTGATTGATTCCATCCTGGCAGAAGGCGGGCAGCGCGTGCCAGCCATTGTGCGCCGTGTGGACGGTGATGCGCGCTATGAATATGAGGTGGTCGCAGGCACACGGCGGCATTGGACCATCGCTTGGCTGCGCGCCAACAACTATCCAGACATGAAGTTCCTCGCGCAGGTGCATGAGCTCGATGATGAAAGCGCATTCCGCGTCGCGGATGTGGAGAACAGAGCCCGCAAAGACGTTACGGATTTGGAGCGGGCCAGGAACTATGCCAAAGCGCTACCAGCCTATTACGGGAACCATCTCACCCGCATGGCTGAGCGGCTGAAGCTCAGCAAGGGCTGGCTGTCGAAAATGATTAAGGTGGCTGGTTTGCCGTCTGATGTGGTGGCAGCATATCCATCCGAGGACAGCATCAAGCTTAAACCAGCGTATCCGCTTGCCCAGGCCCTTGAGGATGACGACCAGGTCGCCAAGATTTTAGCGGCCGCCAAGTCTCTGGCGGAAGAACAGCTCAAACGGCGCAACAACCGTACCACGCCGATCAGCGCGCCAGAGGTCACCAAGAAGCTTCTAGAAGCGGGGAAGGCCAACGCGCCAGCTGACCAACGCTATGTGGTGCGCACGGGCGATGGACGGCCGGCAATTACGGTGCTGTCTAGCAATCGCCAAGGCGTGACGCTGCGTCTGCATGCGGGCACAGGGCTTGATGAAGACGCGATTGCTGAGCGTGTGCGCGATGCGCTGGCACATTTGAACGAGACGGGCAGGGGGCTCTCTCGGTGATGCACCAGCAGACTGTTTCCCCGGGGAAACCAGCCTGGGTATGTACACATGTTTCCCAAGGGAAACATCGATGACCGCACGACCCCGCGCCTATATTGACGACCAGTTTGACCTGTTCCTGCCGTATCTCACGGACCTGCCGTTGCGGGACCAACGCGAGGTTATGGAGCGTCCGTTCTTCTCACTCGCCAAACGCAAGCGGCTGAAGGCCATTGATTACACCTCACCAGACAAATCCGTCTGGGTGCATGTCTCCGCAAACCCCGACTACGGTATGGCGACCATATGGGATGCTGACATCCTGATTTATTGCGCCAGCCAAATCTCTGACATGAAGCGCCGCGGCATCAATGATATCCCGCGCACGCTGCATGTGATGCCCTATGACATCCTGCGCACCATTGGCCGGCCCACGACGGGCAGGGCCTATGAGCTGCTTGGCAATGCCCTCGACCGCCTGGTCTCCACCACCATCAAAACCAATATCCGCGCTGA
>JBCCDR010000022.1:0-14199 GCA_039030675.1 Pseudomonadota bacterium
AAGCCGCCGCCGCCGCGTTGCCGCTCTAAGTGCGTCCAAGAGCGCACCAAGCGTCCTTGTTGGTAGGACAGGTGCGCCAACTCCACCTGCAGGGTCCCTTCCCGCGTTTGCGCGCGGCGACCAAAGATCTCTAAAATGAGACCCGTGCGATCAATGACCTTGGTTTTAAGGCGTCGCTCTAAATTGCGCTGCTGAACGGGGCTTAGACTTGCGTTGACAATGACCAAATCTGGTCGATGTTCATCCATGTCGCCAGCAAATCGGCTCAGCTGGCCCTCTCCAAAGAAACGACCAGGAGAGATTTTCCTGATGGCGATGATGTGCTGGACGACAACGTCGAGCTCGATGGCCTCGGCAAGGCCAACGGCTTCTTCAAGCTTCAGCTCATCATCACTCGCGCGGGGCTTTTTAAGTCCAGGCAGCGCAGGATGAAGCACCCAAGCGGTTTGCTTGGGCGGCGTTCTATCAACATATGTATCGTGCGCCAGAAGGGACCGCCCTACTCTTCACCAGCGCCCTGTTCTTGGCCTTCGAAAAGAGAAATGGGGCCTGATGGCATGATGGTTGATATGGCGTGTTTATACACCAGCTGCGCCTGGCCATCGCGGCGCAACAACACGCAAAAGTTATCAAACCAGGTAATAACGCCTTGCAACTTCACACCATTGACCAGGAAAACGGTCACGGGCGTTTTAGACTTTCTAACGGTATTGAGAAATACATCCTGCAAATTATGAGTTTTGTCCGACATTTTGGTTTTTGCTTCGTTGTTTATGGGTAAAACCGAACCTTATAATCCTGCGCAAGAACCGCTTAACAAGGTTCGGTTGGCTTCACAACGATTTCCCGCTTGCATTCATCAAATACAGCGCAAAAGCACGTAAAAGTACGTTTCCAGTGCATATTTTCTCACAATCGGAAGAGCCTGGAGAAAGCGAAAGCCAGCACCAGCAAGAACTCGAGTTTACCCAAGATCATGAGACTGGCGCAGGTGAACATCATAGCAGCGCTCATGGCGCCATAACCGGCAAAGCGCGGGTCCATTACCTCTGGCATCGGTCCGGCGTTGGTCACCGCCGATACGCTCACTGCAATTGCAGATAGAAATGGCATTTGCAGAGCGCTTAGAATCAAAGACCCAATCGCTATGGTTGCTGCCACCACCAAGACAAGCGACCAGATCCCCAACATATCAGACACACGCACGACGCGGCCTGCATACTCAACGGGGCTTACCCGGTTGGGATTTCCGAGGCGCGCCAGCTCAGAATTGACAAATCGATCGATGAGCAAAGCCCGCAAGATTTTAACGCCGCCCGTCGTTGAACCCGCCATCCCGCCAATAACGCACACGCTGAGAAGAAGGATGCCGACCGAGAGCGAGGCCGTTTGTGTTCCAAGCGGCGATAATCCAGATGTCGACACCGCTGAGATGGCCAGGAAGACAGTATCGAGCAGCGAGACTTGCCCGCGTGCGATATCGCCGGACAGAAGGGAGACGGCGATCATCGCCAGGACTGCGAGCACCAACATGCGCAGCACGCCGCGCAATTCAACCAACCGGAACGTCTGATGCGCACGGCCGCGAAAGACAGCGTAATACAATGTGAAATTTAAGCTCCCAAGCAGCAGAACGAAAAAGAACCCTGTTTTGACGGATAAACCCGAAATAGACGTGAGGCCTTGCTCAAATGGCAGATACCCGCCTGTCGCGAGCCCTATCATTGCCAATGGCAAAGCAACAAAGAAATCCGCGCCGCATAGCAGGATCAGCAACGTGGCAATGGCAGTCAGAGCCGCGTACAGCCGCCCAAGCGTCAAGCCAGTTTCAACGATGCGGTGGTAGAGGCTGCGCGCCTCCGTTCTGGGCAAAATATTAACCGCAAAGCGCATGCCGGAAATGTTGAGAACTGGCTGAATGGCAATGGCGAAACAAATGAAAATCCAGCCCCCCAGCCATTCGCTCACGCAGCGCCACAGCAGGATGGCTTGCGGCAAGGTCGCGGGTGGCCCGGCTGCCGAACTACCCGTTGTCGTCATCGCGCTTACGCCTTCAAACCACGCGGCTACGGGATCGATAAGGATGCCGGTGATGAAGAAAGGCAGGCCAATGATAAACGGGCAGCCGGCGGCAATGAACAAGGGCGTATAGAGCGCAACGCTTCGTTCGGAGCCACGTATCTGCGTGTTGGTGACAATCAAGATCATCACCGCGGCAAACGCGACCATGCTGGCGTAAACGAACCAAACGATAGACGTATTATCGAGCGGATCAGCCAAGGCAACGGCGGCGGCTATGAAGGCCGTCAAAGAGAAGGGCAGCATGACCCAGCCGAACAGTCTCAGCGCCGCGGTCATGGCCTCATGCGCCTAGAAATAATCCAAGCGAACGGCAAAGAGTTGTTCCACTTTGCTGATCAAATCCGCTTCGGCGAAGATAACCACGCGGTCTTTGGCTTGAATGACGGTGTCCGAGCGTGCCGACAAAACCCTGCCACCGCGCAGGATGGAGCCAATACGGATACCATCCGGCAGCCGTGATTTCGCAATCGATTGACCAACAAGGGCAGAGGTGTCCAAAGCTTCGGCTTCAATGATTTCCGCCCGGCCATCCTCAAGGGAATACACCCCGCGAATACGCCCGCGCCGGAACTCTCCTAAGATTTTCGACACGGTGATCTCACGCGGATCGATCACCACGTCCAAACCCAAGGACCCGAGCAAGGGCGAAAAAGTGGGATTGTTAACCAGCGTGATGGCCCGCTGCGCGCCCAGTTTCTTCGCAAGCAGACCGCCGAGAATATTGACCTCGTCATCATTGGTGACGCTGACAATGCGGTCTGCGTCGGCAACGCCGATTTCTTCTAAAAGGTCAGCATCCAGGGCGCTGCCGTGCAAAATGGCCACGTCCGGCAAGAGCTGCGAGAGCTGTTCAGCGCGGTTTCTATCAAACTCGAGGACGGAGACCTTCTTGGCCATGCCTTTGGCGGCTAAGTCACTGGCCAAGAAATAGCCAATGTTGCCGCCGCCGGCGATAACAATGCGGCCGGTTTCTGTCGTTTCTTTGCCAAACACGCCAAGAGCCCTGCTCACTTGGCTTTGTCCGCACGTGAAGTAGGCCTTGTCGCCAATGAGCATCATGTCATCGGCTGACGGCACCAAAACCCGCCCCGCGCGGACGATGCCGACGACGGTGAGCTCTAAGTCAGGGAACAGTGTTTCCAATTGGCGCAGCGGGGTATCAACGACTGGGCAATCAGCGTCAATATGAACGCCAAGAGCCGCGATTTCCCCGCCTGCAAAGGGCACGATGTCAAACGCGCCAGGCATGGCAATGCGGCGCTGAATGGCATCGGCGATTTCAACCTCCGGAGAGATGATCACGTCAATCGGCAAGTTATCGCGGTTAAACAAGTCCGACCAGGCGCGGCTCAAATAGGATTGGTTGCGCACCCGAGCGATTTTGGTGGGCACGTTAAAAAGTGAGTGCGCGACCTGGCAGGCGATCATATTGACTTCGTCTGACAGCGTGACAGCGATAATCATGTCGGCGTCCGACGCGTCAGCCTGATCGAGCACTTCTGGCGATGAGGCAAAGCCGACGAGGCCTTGCACATCCAGAGTTTCCGTCACGTTGGTGATGAGCTCGACAGACTGGTCGATGACCATCACATCATTGCGCTGCTGACTCAAACGCCGCGCGATGGAATAGCCCACGCGCCCTGCCCCGCACACGATAACCCGCATATCGCCCCCTTAGCGCGTGACCCTGCCGGGCCTACGCTTCATCAGCCGCGCTTTCACGGCGCGAGAGATTTAGTCCCAGGGACTTTAACTTTCGGTGGAGAGCAGAGCGCTCCATACCCACAAAGGCCGCCGTTTTGGAGATATTGCCAGAAAAGCGGCGAATTTGGACTTTCAAATACTCTCGCTCAAACGCCTCACGGGCCTCGCGCAAAGAGGATGTAACAATGTTGATCTGTGAGTTCACTTCCATGAGCTGGTTGGTATCGGCCGACAGCTCCGCAGGCAGCGCGTCAGAGCTGAGCAGTGTCTCATCATCACCGGCTAAGATGACCATACGTTCGAGGACGTTGCGCAATTGCCGGACGTTACCAGGCCACTCATAGGCTTGCAGCGCAGCCATCACATCATCGCTGATACGCAGGTGCAGGCCATTGGCTCTGCGATTGGGTTGCAGCGAATAAAGGAACTGTTTCGCCAGTTCGGGAATATCTTCGCGCCTATCGCGCAGCGCCGGGATCGCAATGGGGACGACGCCTAGACGATGATACAAGTCCTCACGAAATGTTCCGACCGATATGAGCTCTGTCAGGTTGCGAGAGGTGGCGCTTAAGAAGCGGACATTAACATTCACTTTGGTGCGGCCGCCAAGACGCTCAAAACTCTGGTCGGTCAACACGCGCAGAATTTTAGCCTGGGTGTTGCGCGGCATATCGGCCACTTCGTCCAAAAAGAGAATGCCGCCGTGCGCGCGCTCCAGCAGCCCTGGCCGAACCACGTCGCCATTTTGCTCAATGCCGAACAGCTCCGCTTCCATGCGGTCCGGTTCGATATTAGCAGCGCTTGCAACAATGAACGGCTCTTGCGCGCGCGGGGAGAAGGCATGCAGCATGCGCGCGGCAACTTCCTTGCCAGACCCGGGCGGTCCGGAGATGAGCACGCGGCTATTGGTTTTCGCCACGCGCTGAATGAGCGCGCGGGTTTGATTGATTGTGGAGGAATTGCCCGTCAGCTCCTGGGCAAGACCGGCGCGTTGGCGCAGCTCTTCATTCTCCCGCGCTAAGCGCTCGGCTTCGGTTGCCCTTTGCACCATCAAGAGCAAATGGTCACTTTGAAACGGCTTCTCTATAAAATCATAGGCGCCGCGCTTGATGGCCGAAACCGCCGTTTCCACGTTTCCATGCCCACTGATGATGATGACCGGCAAACTCTGATCGCTGGTTTTAATGCGGTCCAGAATTTCCAGGCCATCCAGCTCAGAGCCTTGCAGCCAAATATCGAGCACCACAAGAGAAGGCCGGCGTTTCGCGATAGCGTCTAACGCTTCGGTACTGGTCAGCGCAGTGCGGGTTTCATAGCCCTCATCGCTGAGAATACCGGAAATCAAATCACAAATATCTTGCTCGTCATCGACGACTAAGATGTCGAGGGCCATCTAAACAACTCCTGCCGCTTCATTGATATCGCCTTCACTTTGGCGATAGCGCCGATAGCGCGCTTCTAAGGCGTCAATCTGGAACGTGAGCGTCACCTGCGCGCCGCCACTCTCAGCATCGCCTAAGGCAATATCCGCGCCATGGTCTTCCATGATCTTCTTCACGATCGCCAGGCCAAGGCCTGTGCCTTTTGCCCGGGTTGTCACATAGGGTTCCATCAGTTTCAGCCGTTCTGCCACCGGCAAACCCCGGCCATTGTCGCAGACGCAAACGCTCAGACGGTCATCGTTTGCAGACATCATGATGGAGATTTCTCCAGCCGGCGCTTTGGGGTCAACCGCTTGCCGCGCAGCAATGCCTTCAAGTGCATTCTTCAAGATGTTGGTGATGGCCTGCGCCAGCAAACGCCTGTCGCAGGGCACGACCACCGCGCTGCTGGTCAGGTCGACCTTGAAGGCCACATCAGGATTGGCCACCTCATGGAGAAACACAGACTGCCGGATCACATCACGCAAATCATCACGGCGGAAAATGGGCGCTGGCATGCGGGCAAAAGAGGAGAATTCGTCGACCATATTGCGTAAGTCACTGACCTGGCGAATGATGGTTTCTGTGCAGCGCTCAAACGTGGCGGGATCCGCCTCAATCTGCGAGAGATATTTGCGCTGCAAGCGCTCTGCTGAGAGCTGAATGGGCGTCAGCGGATTTTTGATTTCATGGGCAATGCGCCGTGCCACATCCGCCCACGCCGCGCGGCGCTGGTAGGACAGCTGCTGGGTCATATCATCAAAGGTTAGCACGTAACCTGTCACTGCGTCCTGGTCGAGCTCGGCGGAGACTTTCACGTCCAAAGTGCGCAGCGTGTCACCCACCATGACTTCGACTTGGGTGTCCAAGCTTGTCTGCGGCGTGTCTTCCAATGTGACCCGTAGCGGATCGAGCTTAGGCGCCACTTGCGCCAATGTTTTCCCGATAGCCTCATCCGCAGAGGGCAAGCCCAACAACTCGGCAGCAGAGCGATTGATCACATTGACCACGCCGCCGGGCGTCAGGCCGATCACGCCGGCTGACACTCCTTCCAGCACGGCTTCAATAAAGACGCGCCGGATGTCTAATTCTTCATTGGTTGAAATGAGCTTCTGGCGCTGACCTTGCAGCTGGCTGGTCATACGATTGAACGCCCGCGCAAGCGTACCAATTTCATCCATGGAGCCTTTGAGCGGCACCCGTGTTGTTAGATTGCCCAGCCTGACCTGTTCAGCCGCGCCAACCAGATGCGTGATGGGCTGCGTGAGCTTTGTTGCAAACCAGAGGCCGAGCATAATGGCGGCCAGCAGCAACGCAGCGGCGACACTCACCAGCATGAGGTTAAAGCGGATCTGTGCCGTCTCGCGCTGATTCTCCAGTTCCTGGTATTGGGACAAGGACGCTTGCCCATCGATGTAGCTGGCCATCACGAGCGGGTCGACCTGGCGGCTGACGTAAAGATAGGTGTTGAAGAAACTGCTGAGCTTCAGCAATGCTCCCACCCTGTCAGTATCACGCGTCACATCGTCAATCATGACAAGCTCGCCGCCACCTGCGCGCTCTAAGTCACCGCGGGAAATGCCGCTGGATGTGGTGCTGAGATTGAAGCTCGCGCGCGCCAACACATTCATGCTCGCGTCGAAAATAATTGCTTCATTCAGGGAGCGAATGGCTGCTTGGCGGAACACCTCCTGCTGCAGCGCTTCGGTATTGCCCTGATAGATGAGCGCGCCGCGGTTGAGGTCATTGGCCATGGCAAACAAATCGGCCTCAATAATCTTGCGATGCTCGCGCACATAGCCTTCCGCCACCTGCGCCGCATTATCCAAGACCGTTCGAACGCGCTCAGAAAACCAAACTTGGAAGCCAAACTCAAACAGCAGGGAGGCAAAGATGCCAATCAGCAAAGTCGGGACAACGGCAACCGCGGCAAAAATAAGCGCAATGCGGCCTTGCAGGCGTGAGCCAGCAGACTGGCGGCGTCGCTCTGAAATGAGGTGGTACAGCCGGCGCGCAATCAGCGCTGTTAGGCCTAAAATTGGCAAGATCAGAATGCCAATGACCAGGGTAATCGACGTGTGACGCGTATCCCCTTGCAGTGGATCATTCCCACCGGCGAACAGACTATAGGCGACGACGCCTGCTGCGATGGCAAGAATAGCTAAAATGAGCTCCAGTTTCGGCGCTAAGTCCACACGCCGTGTCCAGCGCACAAAGCGCATCCAGCGTGACGACCGGAAGGGCGCTTCGTCTAGTCCGCCGGCCTCTTCAGGCTGCGCAACGTTTTCAAAGACATGGTAGTTCTGGGTCATAGACAGACCAAGTGGTGGACCAACAACATGTGTTGCGACTCAACAACACATTGGCCGCCAATGCAACACCGAAGTCATGACTTCGGCACGCGCCCCGCGGTGGTTTTGGATATCGTTATGTGACTGTCTTGCAGCTTTTTGCGCAGTGTGTTGCGATTGAGGCCGAGCAATTTAGCTGCGCGAAGCTGATTGCCGTTGGTGGCGCGCATCGTCAAATCAAGCAAGGGGCGTTCGAGTTCGCGCAGGACCCGCGCGTAAAGACCATCCGGCGGCAGCTGCTCTCCATGGGCTTTAAAATAACGCGACAGAATCCGCTCGACTGCCATAGACAGGCTTTCATCGCCAGGCGGTGCAACGCCGCCGCGGGACGTGGATGGCCCGGTATCCAGAGCCAAATGAACCATCTCGGCAGAAATGGTGTCCTTGCTATTCAAGGCCACCACCCTGCGCACAAGGTTTTGCAGTTCACGCACATTGCCCGGCCAGTGATGCTCCATCAGCGGCTCGAGTGCATCTCTGCGAAACACTTTCGGCGTCATGCCTTCCGCTTCCATGTCGCGCATGAAATGGCGGATCAAATCAGGAATATCCTCCATGCGCTCGCGCAGCGGCGGCAATTCCATGGGGATCACATTCAAACGAAAATACAGGTCTTCGCGAAACTGCTTGGCCGCGACCATGGACGGCAAATCTTGGTGCGTTGCTGCAATCACGCGTACGTCGGTCTTAATGGGCGTGGCAGCGCCAACCGGCACAAACTCCTCTTCCTGAAGCACGCGCAACAGCCGGGTTTGCGCATCCAGGGGCATATCGCCGATTTCATCCAAAAACAGCGTACCGCCTTGCGCCAGAGCAAACTTTCCTTGCGTTCGCGTATGAGCCCCAGTGAACGCGCCGCGTTCATGGCCGAAGAGCTCACTTTCAATCAAGTCTTTGGGGATCGCTGCCATATTGAGCGCCACAAAGCGCCCTCGTGAGCGGCGGCCCAGGTCATGCACCGCGCGGGCCACCAGCTCTTTGCCCGTGCCGCTCTCACCCGTGATGAGCAATGTCAGATCATTGCTGACGACCTTCGCGACGACGCGGAAAACACTTTGCATGGCCGGCGAACGGCCAATGATGGGCAAGTCTTCACTGGCCATGTCTTCAGCATCTGCGTCTTGCGCAAGCGCGGTGGTGCTCTCAAGCGCATGCCGCACAGTGCGCTGCAGGTCTTTCAGATCAAAGGGCTTGGGGATGTATTCAAAGGCCCCAACCTCCTGCGCCCGCACAGCTGTCGTCAGTGTGTTTTGCGCGCTCATAACAATGACGGGCAGATTGCCGCGCCGCTGGGTAATCTGCGGGACAAGGTCAAGGCCATTCACATCTGGCATCACGACGTCAGTGACCACCACATCGCCGAGACCCTTTTCAACCCATGTCCAAAGCTGCGCGCCGCTGCCCGTCGCGCGCACGTCCAAACCAGATTTTGACAAAGCCCGGCTCACCACAGTCCGGATAGTGGCATCATCATCCGCAACCAAAGCAACTTTTTGACTCACCCAGTCCCCTCTTCCTGCCACGCGGGCAACAATGTCCGCATGTGCGTGCGTCCATCTTGGCGTTGATAGCCGATAAATCCACGATGATCTGTGATGATTTTCGCCGCCAGCGCCAAACCAAGGCCTTTGCCATTCTGTTTGCTCGTCACAAATGGATCAAACATGCTTTGCTGCAAGGCAGGCGGCACACCGGGGCCGTTGTCGGTCACAATGACCTCAATGGGCAAATGCAGCCGTTCATCACTGCCCGGCACATCAACCCATGTGCCATGGCAATATGCTGTTTTGACCACTATGGACCCTGCATCTTCCGGCACTGCTTCGCCAGCGTTTAGCAGCAGGTTCAGATAGACTTGCACCAGCTGAGACCAATTCGCCCGAATGTCGGGAAGCGAGGGGTCGTAGAGCGCTTGAATATCCACGCTATCGCCAAGGCTGCTTTTGGTGACCGCGATGACATGGTCCAAAATCTGGTGGATATTCTCACGTGTCTGCTGCAACGGTCGATCATCAGAGAAAACCTCCATTTGCTCGACCAAAGCAGCGATCCGGTCGGTTTCCTTCACGATCAGCTGCGCGAGCGGCGCGTCCTCGCTTGGCAGCGCCTCCTCAATCAACTGCGCAGCACCACGAATGCCAGACAGCGGGTTTTTAACCTCATGCGCCAGCATAGAGGCCACACCGCTGGCAGCGCGGGCCGCATTGCGCGTCGCGCGCTGCAAATCCATCTGATCAGCAATCGTGCGGCGCTCAATGGCAATGCACAGGCAGTCTGGTTGCTCCACAATGGCAGAGACTTGCACATCAACTTGAGCGCTGCGGTCGGGGCTGAGTTGAACGGTTATGTCGTAACCTGACAAAGAGCCATGGATCGCCCGGGCCCTATCCACAAGGGTGGCTAGACCGGCATCGTCACCAAGAAGTTGCTTAAGTGTCTGGGATAAGAGAACCTTTTCAGATTTCAAAAAGAACTGCTGCGCCGCGTAATTGACCGACAAGATTCGATTGCCTGGCCCCACCGCAATGACCGGTTTGGGCAGGGCATTGAGAAGCTGCCTATCCGTTATAGTGTCGACAGCCTCGCTCATGGCACTGCGCAAAAGAGCCTAGGCAGCGGCGAGTTCAAGCTGGGGTTCATAGAACTCAGCAATGCCGCGCATGACTGCATCAGGATCATCCAGCCTATTCATGGCATGGCGGAATTCAGCAGCGCCGCGCAGGCCTTTTGAATACCACCCAATGTGCTTGCGCGCCATACGCACGGCCGTTTCAGCGCCATAATGGCTGAGCATGTCTTGATAGTGAGACAGCACCACATCGCGCTGCTCGGCAATGCTTGGATCGGGTCTGCGCTCGCCAGTGGTCAAATAGGTCATGGCCTGGCTAACAAACCAAGGCCGCCCATAACAGCCGCGGCCAATCATGATGCCATCTGCGCCGGATTGCTCTAGCGCAGCATCAATATCGTCAAATGCGTTGATATCGCCATTGACGATGACCGGAAGCGATGTTGCCTCTTTCACTTGGCGAACAAAGCGCCAATCGGCATGACCGCGGTACATTTGGCACCGCGTGCGGCCATGGACGGTGATCATCTTAATGCCCAAATCTTCGGCAATGCGGGCCAGCTCTGGCGCATTGCGGCTGCTATCATCCCAGCCGGTGCGCATTTTTAGCGTGACGGGCAGGTTTACCGCCTTGACTGTTGCTTCAATGAGGCCGGCGGCATGCTTTAAATCCCGCATCAAAGCACTGCCAGCATGACCATTGGTCACTTTCTTCACCGGGCAGCCCATATTGATATCAATGATGGCAGCGCCGCGATCTTCGTTGAGTTTCGCCGCTTGCGCCATAACGTGGGCTTCGCAGCCAGCGAGCTGTACCGACATAGGGAACTCATCAGCGCAATTGGTTGCCATTTTTTGCGAGCGCTTGGTGGCGCGGATCATCGCTTCGCTAGCGATCATCTCAGACACGACAAGCCCTGCCCCAAAGCTCTTCACCAAGCGGCGAAAGGGCATATCCGTCACGCCGGACATGGGCGCGAGAACCACTGGCGTGTCAATGGTGACAGGCCCGATGGAGATGGGTTTGAGTGTTTTATGCGTCATTGCAGGGGTGACCCGGTGCGTATCTGCCTAATTTCTAGGCAGCTATACGCGCGGCCTGGCGTGAGATCAACAACACTTGCGTGCCCTTGGCGCCAAATTCGCTCTGTTTGTTGGCCCGTAACATGCTACACCGCCGGTGATTTTAGGCAAGCAAGCGGACTGACGTGACGACCGTTCTTATACTTGTGGCTGGCGGCAAGGGTGTCCGCGCGGGCGGCGATGTCCCAAAGCAATATCGCCATGCGGCTGGCAAAGCCCTTATCGCGCATGCCATGGAAAATGCGGCCTCCTGCCCTTTCATTGATTTTGTCCAGCCGGTCATCGGCGCCGATCATGCCGCGCTCTTTGCTGATGCGGAAAGCCAAGTCAGCGCGCTGTCACGCAACAAACTCTGGCCGCCGGTAACAGGCGGCGACACACGCCAGGCCTCAACGCAGGCTGGCCTGGATGCCTTGCCAGAGGGCGTTACAAAAGTGATGGTGCATGACGCCGCGCGCAGTTTTTTGCCGCACGCAGTCGTGGAGCGCTTGTTTGTTACGGTAGAGCCTGGTGTTGGCGCCATCCCTGTTCTGTCCGTACCCGACAGCGTCAAACGCATTGATGGCAAGCGTGTGATTGAGGATCCTGACCGCACAGGCCTTGTGCGCGCGCAAACACCGCAGGCCTTCATGCTCAATGATCTGAAACGTGCTTTCACGCAGGCGGACGCCGCGGATTTTACAGATGAAGCGAGCCTTGCGCGGCAGGCAGGTCTTGAGATTGTGACTGTGGACGGCGATGACGCGCTGTTTAAAGTCACGCACGCATCAGACTTTGAGAAAGCGGAGGCATTTATGGCCCAAACCCTGAGCGACATCCGCACCGGCCTTGGTTTTGATGTCCATGCGTTTGAACCCGGCGACACGGTCACGCTCTGCGGCGTTGACGTGCCTCATTCCAAGAAGCTCAAAGGACACTCCGATGCGGACGTAGGGCTGCACGCGCTCACAGACGCGATTTTGGGGGCGATTGGCGCAGGCGATATCGGCGATCACTTTCCGCCCAGTGACCCGCAATGGAAAGGCGCGCCCTCTGACACCTTCTTGCGCCATGCAGCGCGCCTCGTCACGGAAAAAGGCGGCCAAATTTCCCATGTGGATGTGACACTCATCTGCGAACGGCCTAAAATCGGCCCACATCGCGCTACAATGAAACAGAGCGTTGCGACACTATTAGGACTATCCCATGACCGCGTTAGCATCAAAGCGACCACCACAGAAGCACTGGGCTTTACCGGCCGCGAAGAAGGCATTGCTGCGCAAGCTGCTGCCACTGTTCGCCTGCCTTAGCGCCCTGCCAGCTACTGGCCAAGCGATGGCGCAAGACTGTTTCACCCTGCCACAAATGCGCGCCATGACCATCGCCTTGGCTGATTTGGCCATTGAGAAAGTTGTCGAGCATTGCGCTGCAAAGGCTGATGCCACCCCATTGTACATGGGCCGCAGCAGCGAGGCTCTAATCTCTTATTTTGATGACTTAAGGCCAAACGCCAACGCCGTCCTGATCGATAAATTCGCGCCGTTTATGGCCAGCCGCCCCAGCATGGCCGCCTCCGTCGTCAACCCCATCCTGGCCACCATCATCAATGAGTTTGCCGTGTCGGATATGGACAAAGACGCGTGCCTGCAAACAGACATTTTGCTTGAATCCTTGCACGGACTACAGGCTGAGCAGACCGCAGACATCCTGACGGTTTTCATGCGGCGCCAGGCTGAAGCGGACACCAGTGAGGATTGGTTTAAAGCATGTCCAGCCTCGGCGCCCTAGGTAGCACAGTGTGATCGAGCGCCTCGGCATATTTCTGGCAGTTGGCTGCGGCTCAGGCTTGCTGCGCCCTGCGCCTGGAACATGGGGCTCTCTCGCTGCCGTGGGCCTTGGGTATGTGATGGTGACGACACTTGGCCATATCAGTGTCCTTATAGCCGCCCTTGTCTCCACACTGATTGGCGTTTGGGCCGCCAACGTTTACGAGCGGCGTACGACCAAAAGCGATGCAAGCGAAGTGGTGATTGACGAATGGGCAGGCCAGTGGTTCGCGCTTTGGCCAACGGCGTTTTTGGCGCCTACGGCGCCGCTTGCGTGGGCCGGCAGCTTCCTTCTCTTCCGGGCCTTCGATATTTCAAAGCCTGGCCCAATCGGCAAACTCGACCGGGAGCTTAAGGGCGGATTGGGCGTGATGATGGACGATGTTTTGGCTGGCCTTTTGGCCGGCGCTTTGATGTTTGCGGGGCTGAGTTTCTATGGCGGATAAACGCGCTTTGGCAGAAAAACTCGTGGCAGTTTGCACGCAATCCGGCGACATGATTGCCACTGCGGAAAGCTGCACCGGCGGCCTTATTGCAGGCGCCATTACAGATATCTCCGGCTCGTCAAGCGTTCTCGATCGGGGATTTGTCACCTATTCCAATGATGCCAAAACCCAAATGCTTGGTGTTGCCGAAGACCTCATCGCGCACCACGGAGCGGTCAGCGCGCCCGTCGCAGAGGCAATGGCGCTGGGTGCCATTCAACACAGCCGTGCCGCCATCAGCATTGCCGTTACAGGCGTTGCCGGGCCAACCGGCGGAAGCGCGGATAAACCTGTTGGGACTGTCTGGTTCGGTATGTGCCAACGCGGGCAAAACCCCCAAAGTTTTCACCGGCACTTTGCGGGGGAAGACCGTGATGGGGTGCGCGAGCGTACTGTCATAGAAGCGCTTGAAGCGCTTTTAGGCAAGGCAGCGCCTTAAGCCGCCGAAGACGCAGTGGACCGGCGACGCGCCTTGGGCTTGGGTTCCACCTTCGCATCCGCGTAGCGCACATGCGCTTCCTTTTCAAAAGCGGAGACCATTCTGCGCACCGCTTCAGAGAAAAGCCCGCCAACCACGCGTTCAAACAGACGGTTTTTGAACTCAAAATCGACCCAGACAGTAGCCTTGCCCAGTTTGCCACTACTACTCGAAGCATTCCCACGCCTCTCCCGGTCCTTATCCGCGGTGATAGTCGCATC
>JBCCDR010000023.1:0-14100 GCA_039030675.1 Pseudomonadota bacterium
CTACTCGAGACGATGACCAAGAGTCTACGTGCCGGCTACACGAACCGCTTGAGATACAGGCCCGAAGTGAAGCAGTTCTGGGCGACGATCCGCATCGCCCCGTCGGCCAAGGCTGCTATCTACGATGGTACCGCCCGGCTTGAGCTCGCCGCGGGCGATGGCATCTTCGATAATATAAAGCGCTGCCCGGTCCTTCACAGACCCGCCGGGGTTCATCCACTCGGCTTTGCCCAGAATCGTACAGCCAGTTTCTTCCGACGCGCGGCGCAGCTTAATCAGCGGCGTATTGCCAATCAGCGGCACAACACTGTCTGCGCGGGTTGGGGCATGCACGTCTGTCATAAGACCACCTTTTCCTGATGGGCCAGGGCCTAATCTGACGGGGCCGGTAAATCAATGTCTTTGAGCGCGTTTTGTTGTTCCCCGTGTCTGCGTAAGACATCTCTCAACCCTATTTTTATGCGCTTCCATCCGAGAAGATGAGAGCCACCACAGCGCCGCCGCCCGGACTATTGGACAGCGCGAGCGTCCCGCCATGGGCTTCAACGATGGCGCGGACGACGGCGAGGCCGAGGCCTGACCCACCAGATGCGCGCGCACGCGAGGCATCGGCGCGCCAAAATCGGTCGCTTGCATTGCTGAGGGCCTCTTTGGAAAAACCCGGGCCCGTATCGGACACGGTGATCGTTATCTGACCGTTTTGACGCGCGCAGCTGAGTATGCAGCTGGCGCCGTCACCTCCATAGCGAAAGGTATTGCTCATGAGAGCGATGAGCGCTTGTTTAATACGGTCAGGATCGACGAAAACATCCAAGGTCTCTGGGGACGGTTGGAAGGACAGCGTCCGCGCCGCCTGCGAGAACTGCGGCTGCATGAAGCTGACAGCCTCTTGGATGCAGCTATTCAGATCCGTCTCTTCGGGATGCAAAACAAGCGCTTTTGTTTCGGCAAGCGAGATGAGCTTGAGATCATCCACAAGACGCGAGAGCCCTTCGACCTGGCCGAGCACCAGGTCAAGCTGCTGTGCGTCTGCCGCAAAGACGCCGTCTTGAATGCCCTGGATATAGCCTTGGATCACGGTCAGAGGTGTGCGCAGCTCATGTGCGACGGAGGCAGACGTGGCGCGCACATTGTCCTCCATTTTCTGCAGGGAGTGGGAGAGATGTTGAAAGCTTTCCGCAAGGGATGCGATTTCCGCCGATGCCGTCTCGGTGACCGGCATTTTGTGGGCGAAGTCTCCACTGGCAATGATTTGCGCTGAGCTGGAGGCCGCTTCTAGGGGAGCTGTGAGCCGCTTGGAAAGCCGCCAGGCAAAGATGGATCCGGCAAGCAGGAAGATGGCGGAGAGCCCGGTGAACACCCAGAACTCGTTGTCATAGGCCGGGAACAGAAACGTTTCATGGGCGAGAGCGATTTCCTCAAGCACATCAGGAGGCGGCGTGCCCGTCTCGAGCCAATCCTCTTCAACCGCCTCGCGTGCCTGGGGGGAGAGAACGCTGTAGAACTCATATTCGCTATAGGTCAGGAAGATGTAGGTGCCGAGGATCGCGAAGCTGAACCCCGCCAAAAGCAGCCCCAGGATCGCCAGCAGCAGCTTGCGGCGCAGGGAAGACCTTTTTGGAAGAGCGTTTTCACTCATTGCCCGGTATCGCCAAAGCGGTAGCCCAGCCCGCGCTGGACGGTGATCAGGTCTGCTGCGCCGGCGTCCATCAGCTTCTTTCGCAGATGGCTGATATGGCTATCGACCGTGCGGGCAAGGGCATCGCTCTCAGGAAAACAGGCAGATAAGATATCCTCACGGGAGAACACGCGGTTGGGCGCCTCCATGAACAGCGTCAGGATTTTATATTCGCTTGGTGTGAGGTGAAGGCTTGTTGTCTTATGCCCTAACGCCACAGCCACCTGGCCGCTGCCAAGGTCCAGCTCAACGCCGCTATAACGCAAAAGAGGGCTCCGCTCCCGGCCCTGCGTCCTGTGCAAAACAGCCTTGATGCGTGCCATGACCTCAGCAGGGTTGAAGGGTTTGACGATATAGTCATCTGCGCCCAGGCCTAGACCTTTGAGCTTGTCCTGATCCTCAACGCGCGCACTGATGATGATCACCGGCGTGTCGCGTTCTGTGCGGATTAGATCGAGCACGTCAAAGCCATCGCGTTTAGGCAAATTGATGTCGAGCAGCACAAGGTCGGGCCTGAGCTGCCGGTGCTGCATCAGGGCCATCTGGCCATCCGTTGCCAGATGGACGCTTGCGCCATGGCTCTGCGCATATTGGCTCAGGATGTGGGCGATGTCCTTGTCATCCTCCACAATCAAGATGACGGCGCTCAGCAGCGCATCATGTGCCAGTCTCGTTGCCATATCCTGCTCAGTCCCAGGTCGCATCAGGAGCGAAGGTGCCCCTGATCTTGCGTCATCTCTCTTTGCTTTGAAACACCAACTGTGGAGATTTGGTGGAGGCCCTCCTCCATCAAGCCTCCACAGCCCTCCATACAGTGACGCCAACAGATGGAGGAAAAATCATGATGGATCGACGCTCTTTAATGCTGTCTGCGGGCGCTGCTCTCACAGCGGCCATGCTGCCTGTGCCCACATGGGCGCAAGCGGTCGCTGGGGCGGGGCGCGCGCCCAAAGGCTATCTGAGGACCAACTGGAGCCAAGACCCTTTTGCCTATGGGTCTTACTCCTACACGGCCAAAGGCTCGAGCATGCGCGACCGCCGGCGCCTGGCCAAACCCATTGATGACACGCTGTTCTTCGCTGGCGAGGCTTGCCATCCCAAATATAATTCAACGGTCCACGCCGCCTATGAAAGCGGCATCATCGCCGCCGACCAGCTGCTCAGCACCAACAAGCAACGCATCGCAGTTGTTGGTGCAGGCATGAGCGGGCTTGCCGCGGCTCATAAGGTCGCGCAGGCAGGCCGCGAGGTGAGCGTCTTTGAAGCGCGCGATCGCATTGGGGGGCGCGTGTGGACATCCAATGCGCTTGGCACACCGCTCGATTTGGGCGCCAGCTGGATCCATGGCATTAAAAAAAATCCGCTTACCGCGCTGTCCGATCGCCTCGGGGTCGAACGCGTCGTCACCACGGATGACGATTATGTCGTGCGCGGCAAGGGCGGTCAGCGCCTGCGAAAATCGCCGGGCTGGATTGAGGATGTGAACGTCCAGCTGGATGCCGGGACCGACTGGGAAAATCTGAACATCACGTCCTATTTTTTCCAGTCTGACTATGGCGGGAAGGAAGTGGTTTTCCCAGGTGGGTATGCGCAGCTGTTTGACGGTTTGAAGGCCGACTATACGCTGCGCCTTGGCCAGACCATTACGGCGATCGCGATGACTGCCGATGGCGCGGCGCTCACGCTTGCGGATGAAACGCTTGGGTTTGACGCCGTGATCATCACCTTGCCGCTCGGCGTTTTGAAACAGGGGTCAGTCACCTTCGACCCGCCGCTGCCGGAAAAGAAACAAATCGCCATTGATCGTCTCGGATTTGGCCTGCTCGACAAGCTCTATCTGGCCTATGATGAGGTATACTGGGACCGCGACGCCACCTGGCTTGAGACCCCCGAAACGGGTCTGCCGCGCGGGCAATTCAACGTCTGGCTTAATTTTCACAAGCTCTTTGGCGTGCCAATCCTGATGGCCTTCAACGGGGCAGGTCCTGCCAAAGACTTGGCTGACCTGAGCGATGACGATCTGCTCGCCCGTGCCCTTGGCGTTTTAAGCAGCGCCTATCCCGTTTAGGGGCATGCCCACGTCCTAACCCACAAAATCTAACACCAAAAACCCCGGCGTCCTGGCCGGTAAGAAGGGGGGCTTATGCCATCGCACATCAACACCAAAGGGTATGTCTATGCAGCCCTGATCGTCTTTTGCTTGATCTGGCCGCTGTCAGCACAGGCGCAGGACAATCGGCAAATCCCAGGCTATCAGGGCGACGCCCAAAGCCGGGAAGACAATAAGCAGGGCAAGACCTGGTCTTTCATTCTAGGCACTGGGCTCGGGGTCGGCCCGCTGACGGCGGGATCAGATGACACAGAGCTTTTCGTTCTCCCGGTTTTCAACATCACCTACCGCGATTTCCTTTATATCGACGCGCTCGATGGCATTGGCGTGAGTCTGATCAGCAACGAGCGAACGTTCCTGTCGATTGATGCCAACATCGCCACCTCACGATCGGCTGATGACGACCAGAACAGTTTTTTAAACGATGCCGATTTTGAACGTTTCGCAGGCCTGGGCGATTTAGATGGGGATGTCGCTTTGGAGGTGTACGCTTCTCATGTACTCTTTGATGTGCTGGAAGCGTCCATCTCGGCAACGCGCGAATTTGGCAACGTGAAAGGGTGGCAAGTCACAGCAGGCCTCGCCACCGGCATTCCACTGTCTGATACGCTCTTCATCGGCGCGGAAATCTCTGCGACGTGGACCAGCGGCAACTATGCGCGCGCCTTCTTTGGGGTCACGCAACTGCAAGCTGATCAGCGGCGCGCCATTGCGGCAACGGATACGCGGGTCCAGCCCTATAATGTCTTCGCGGCCAGCGCCGGGCTAAGCGACGTGACAGTCGGGGTGGGCGTGTTCAAAACCTTCGGGCGGAAAAACCAGTTCTTTGCCACCGTAGAGGCCGGCTATTCCTTTGCACTCGGCGATGCGCGCATCAGCCCGGTCACTGAGCGCACGTCCATACCAGGGGGAACGCTGTCCATCGGGTGGCAGTTCTAAAGGCACCGGCCGCAAAACCTGTGCGGGTCTTGCGGCGCATCACTGCGGCTTAGGGTGCGGCACTGTCTTTTGCTGGGCGGCTTTAAAGCTGGCCAGGCCGCCGCGGTACCAGAAGACGTTGAGGTAGCCCAGATTCAGCGCGCGCAGGGCAGCGTTATAGCCATCGGTGCGCGCCACGTCCTTTGTGTAGAATACCAGCGGGAAGTCTATCTGGCCCTTGGTGATGTCATTGAGGGCGCGGCCTAAGCGTTGCTGGGTTTCGTCTTGGAACGTCCCTGGCAAGCCGGCGAAAGGCACGTTGTAGGCGTAGGGCAGGGTTTCCTGATGCGGCTGGCTCCAGGCGTTGATGACCGCGAAGCTCTTATTGTCGATGCCTTGGTCAACCAGCGCCTGGGTGGTGACCGTCTCCCCGCCGGGAAGAGTGAGTGGCACAAGGCCTTCGAGCTGCGCGAAGGGCGCGGTTTGCGTCGGCACCTGCAGGTCAGCCAGCTCGCCATAATAGCCCAGGTCTTGGTCATATTGCGGGAAGGAGACTTGCACCTGGCCGCCGCCACCACCGCCGCCCTCATACTCGCTGCTGTCGCCGCCATCAAAGACGCCCGACTGCACAGCGATGGTGGCCACCACCAGCGCCAAGGAGGCGAGGGAGACTACCAGCTTATTGGCCTCAAACCATGCCTGGGCTTTGGCCATGGCGCCGTCGCCGTTGATGCTGGTTTGTCCGGTGTTGGTTTGTCCTGTGTTGTTTGTGCTAGATTGGGTGCCTTGCCCGCCTACAGGCTCTGAGACACCCACCCAGTCATCTTGTGCGTCGCTAGATGGCCCTGGGCTGGGCGCGCCGTAGAGCTCAGAGGGCAGCTTGCCAGCCCCCACCGCATAGGCGCAGGCGGCGATGACTTGCCGGGCCAGATCCAGCCGGGTGCCGCGCTGGCTTTCCATGACGCTGGCAAGCCGGTCAATCTGCATGCCCACTTGGTCTGCGGCTGTGCTTTCAAACGTCTTAAGCGCGCCATCGTCCACAGCGTCGAGCAGCACGCGGATTTCGCGCTTGTTGTCGGGCATACGGTCCGCCAGCAGGCCGTTGAGCCGGCGGCGGCTTTGCAGCACCTCAGCGCCATAGTCTTGGCGCACTTTTTGAAGCGTTTGCGCTAACGTATCATAGACTTGTGCGCTCATGCCCGCGCGTCCCCTTTGTTGCCCGTCTACCCGCGCACTTGCCCGCACGCGATGGCCTGCTGGCAGCCGGCATTATAAATGCACAAGGCGCTGCCGTTGAGCTGGACATCCTGCCCGCCTTGCTGCTCAAAGACCACGCAAATTTCATTGATGCCCAATTGGTCATATTGCCAAATGGGGCGCAGCACTCGGCCAACATTATTGCCGTTGTTGCCCAGCTGGAACGGCGCTGGTTGGGACATGGTTTGCATCTGATTGCCTTGCGGGTTGTTGGTAAAGCCCACCATGCCTGCCGCAGACAGCTGGCCGCCTTGGACCGTGACCATCCCATAGAGCGGGCCGGAGGGGCCGCGCATGGCAAAACTCATAAAGGCTGCGCCCTGCTGGAACTGCATGGGCACAATAGGCAGCTGCCCGCCCGGGCGCGCCAGCATGGGGATGTTCCCGCCCGCTTGCTGGCCGCCGCCCCCACCGCCGGGCGGGACACCGCCACCCCCGCCGGGGCGTTGCTGCCCGCCACCGCCTTGCGGACCTTGTTGCGGGGGCCTTTGTTGCTGGGGGACTTGCTGCTGCGGGCTCTGCTGGCTGTAAAAGTAAAACCCGACGGCGGCGACAGCTGCAATGATGACCCATTTGTTTTTATAGAATGGCTCTGCCGCCGCCGCAGCAGGCGCTGGCTCTGGCGGCGGTGCTGGTGCGGGCGCTGGAGCAGGGGCCGGAGCGGGTGTCGGGGCAGGAGATGGCGCGGCCCCAACAGCCATGCTGTCGCCCACCCAATCGTCTGACGCTGGCGCATTAGGCTGCGGCGGCGCGGGTGGTGTTGCTGCTGCGCCGATCCGGCCAGCCGCGTTCAGCCCGCTTTGCGCGCTTGCTAAATCCACATTCTCCTGGGCAGCAAGCGCCGCAGCGTCTGTCACGCCTGTGCTCAGGGCGCCAGCGAGAGCCTTAATATGCAGCCGCAGTTCCGGCGCCTCGCTTTGGAGCGCCTCGGCAAGACGTGTGCGGTCTTTCAGGACTGATGCGCCTAAGCGGGCGCTGGCCTGTTCGGCCATGGTCACCAGCCGGTCTTCAATCTCTTGGGTCATGGGGTCGATTTCCTTGGGTAGATGGCGCCGTTACCAAACGATATCGGTTTCTTCCGCATTAAATTGTTTCAGCTGGCCGGCAAGAGCTGCTTGCGGGTCAGCCTCTCCGGTGGGGGAGGAGGCCGCTTTCACCGGCGCTGTGGTGGCCCATTTGATGAACTCCACCAAATCAGGCGCATTGTTGGCCCGCAGGGGCTTTAAGCTGGGGTGGTTGATGAACATCTGCAGCACTTCTAAGTCCGCATCGCCGCCAATGGCGATGGCCATGCGCACGGCCGCCTTGGCAAAGTCGTTGCTCTGGAAAGCCGCCAGCCCTTCCTCAAAGGCGTCAGAGGGATAGCCATCAGACGCAAGCACGATGACAGGCGGCAATTGCCGGCCCGGCATCGTCTCTTTGTTGAGGCCAGCGCGCACGGCCTCAAGGCCTGCGCCTAAATGCGTGTCCCCGCCCGCGCTCACATCCTCCCATACCCAGTCAGCCACGGGCACCGGCTTTTCAAGCATCCACTCCGCCGTGTCAGCAAAGCGCAGCACGCGCACCAGAACCTCAATCTCTGGGTTTTCTTGCGCCACCTCTTTGAGCTCTGGCACTGATGAGCGCAGCGCATAATTGAGGGAGGCGATGCGGTCCCCGGCCATGGAGCCGGAGCAATCCAGCATTATGATCACATGCAGTTGGCGCCTGGCGAGAGCGCCAAGGTCGGGGGCTGCTGCTTTTGCCTCGCTCATAAAGCAATCACGTCCGCATTAAGGCCGCCAAAGTCCACCTTCACGCCCGGTGCGAGACGTAAGTTCCGGCCACTTTCAATGGTGGTCGTGCTGCCATCGCGCAGCGTTGCGGTCCAGGCTTTCTCGCCGGTGTTTTTAAGGCCAAGCACATCCGGGCGGGTGGGGTGCTGGGTGACCTCGCCTAAAATACCAGCGCCTTTGCCGCCAAGTGCGGGTTCAGCGCCTAGGTCCATCACCTTGCCAGCCGTCAAGGCGACCTGAAAATCTCCTATTGCGATCGCGATGGGCGCTTCTGCCTTCGCTGTTGCTGCGGGAGCCGGCGCGGGCGCGGGAGGTGCAGCAGCGGGCGCTGGTGCTTTTTCAACAACGATGGATCCATAGCTATCTGTCTCTCTGCCGGCAGACTGCTCGATTTGCCGGGCTTTAAGGAAGCAAGCAATGAAGATGACCAACGTAGACAGCCCAGACACCCAAACAAAAATCGGCACGAAGTTCTCTGTGTTCCAGATGGCGTGCAGGAGGGAGGTTAGGAGCCAGGCAACGCCGATGATTTTCCACCAATTGCCGCTTGGGCGCAGCACGGCAAGACCAATGGCGTAGCCGGTAATGCCTGCCCACGCCATATGGCCGATCATGCCGCCAACAACACGCGGTACCAAGAGCATGAGACTGATGAGGAAGCCGGCTTCATTGCTGCCGCCTTGTTGAACTGTCGAGTTAAACGCGAGAATGAGGTACTGTCCCCATGTTTCAATCAGGATAAAGCCAGCGCCACCGAAAACCCCCATAAGCAACCCATCAAGCGGACCGCGAATGCGCAGCGCTTTATAAAGCACATCCGGCAGCGGGTTTTCCCCGCGTGCGGCCTTGTAGGTGATATAACCGCCAATCAGCACAAGGGTGACCTTCATGAATTCCTCCATGAGGCCCGCGCCGAAAAACATGCCGGTGAAATGCCGAAACATATCGTTGTTATTTGGCGCCCAGTTTCCTGGCAGAAGGCTGCGGAAAAACAAGAAATAGGGTATACCGATTGGTGTCTTCAACAACGCCGCTACAAAACCGAAGTTTAAAAACAGCATCCAAATCGGCTTATCTGTTTTTGAATACAGGTACACAACGATGAGCGTTACCAGCAGCAAATAAGCCACAGCCAAAAACGCAAAATTCATGAACGTTTCCGCCTGCACGTTCATGTTGCCCTGCTTCATAGCTGCTTCAAAGCCTTGTAAGAAGCGGAAGGATACGATGGCGACGATGGCGGTGGGCAACAGCAGCCAGAGCAATGGGCTTTTGATGATATTGATCTTTGTCGACTTCAGCGGGACCATCTCTGAGAAGCTGGCTTCGTCGGCATCGCGCGGTATGGGATGCGGTGTATTGTTGGGATCAGTGCTCATTCATCGTCCTTTCCGAGGGCCCTGGGCCCCACCCCTTTTGTCGTGAAAACCTGCCTCATCATCATGTGCCGCCGCCCTCTTTGCGGGCGGCAAAACACATGGTGACATCATCGCCGCTGCCCTTGGCGGTGACGTCTTCCAGCCATGCTGGCGCGCCCTCGATGGCAGCGGCGAAATCTGTGTGCGCGATGGAGCGGTAGCTGTCGCCCACCGAGCGATAATCATCATCGGTGGCAAAGGATTTCGCGATGCCATCGGTCGAGAGGAAAATGAAATCCGGCCAGGCGGTGTGTCCGTCTCGCTCCAAAATATAATAGCGTGCGGCTTGCGCTGCATCGTCTAAGCACAGCGAATAGGTTTGCTCGCCCACCAAGCCATCATCGTCTGGAATGGGTTTTTCAATGCGCCCATCGCCATAGCCCAGCAGCAGATCGCCATCGCCGATCTGCACGGCAATAAACAGCTCCGCCGTCACGCCCGCGCAAATGAGCGTCGCGCCATAGGGCAGATAGCTGCGGGTGTCTTGGCCACTCGGCAGGGGGTTGGCGCTTTTGTGCGCGTCCACCTTTTGCCGCCAAGCGCTGACGATGTCTTGCGCCATGCGGGTGGTCGCCTCAAAGATGTCCGCATCATCAAAAAACCAGTCGAGCACATCCAGCGCTGATTCCACCGCTAATTTCGCGCCCACATCAGAGCGGAACGAGGGCGCTGAGCCATGCCCGTCCGACACCGCAAGCAGCATGCGCTGGGCCGCGCCGCCTTCAGGCCGGCAGGCAAAGGCGTCTTGATTGGGTTTGTCCGTGCGGCGATGGGATGTGCCGCGCACGCTTGCGCCGCCGCCTTGCCACAGGCTGACCTGGCTCACAGAGCCTTGTGCTGGTCTTGGGCTTGGTGCTGTCATGTCGCCGTCTCTTTCGGCCGCGCGGTGCGCACGGCGCAGGTGGCTTGGCTGGTGTGGATCACGCTGCCGTCAAACAGGCCAATGGCTTTGCCCGGCGGCAGAAGGCCTGGATCGCGGTCGGGTAGCTGTACCTTCCAGCTGTCATCAGACAGATTGCGCAGGCCCAGCATGTCTGGTTTTTTCGGATGCGCTTCAACAAAGCCAACCAGGGATTTAAAGTTAGGGTCACTGCTGGTGAGCATATGCGTCGGCAACCCATGGGAATCGCGCAGCGCAAAGGGCCCGCGCCGGCAATCTAAATACAGCGGCGCTGGCAGCGGCGCACCGCAGGCCGTGCACGCGGCGGGAAATGTCGCTGCATCGCTGCCCGCTTCCAGCGCTTGGTCCGCGCCGCAAGAGGGGCAAGGGAACAGCGCATGCACCGCGCGCATAAACGTCTGCCGCCACTGCCGCTCGAGCACCCGCGCGCTGGGGTCGTTCAGCCCCGCCGTAAACGCCCGGGTAAACAGCGCGCGCACATCACTGGGTAGCCCCTTCCAGCGCGTCACCAGTGGGTCATGCATCCCGGTCACGGGTCCGTTGGCATCGTTTTTCGGGTCAAACAGGAACACCGGCTCGGTGCCGTAAAGGCTCATCTCCGCCTCGGCATTTAAGATGGCATAGTCCGCCTCTCGCTTGCCATCGAGCGGGTGCCAGCCCATGACCACATAGAAAAAGAGGACGGACATGGAAAACAGGTCGGTCTTGGTATTGGGCAGCGTCTCCCGGCGCACCACTTCCGGCGCCATGAATTTACGCGTGCCATAGATGGAGGCGTCCGCGCCTTCCACATTCACATTGTCATTATCGCAAATCAGCACATCAAGCGTGGCGGGATTGAAGAACACATTGCCGAAATTGATATCTTGGTAGCACAGCCCCTGGGCATGCAGCTGCAGGAAGGAATCAGCCAGCTTGCAGCAAATCATGAAGCGCTGCGCCAGCGTCAACTCCACGCGCTCTGGCGGGCGGGCAATCAAATCGCGCATGCCGCGATATTCGGAGCCCCGCACTGGCATCACATAGCCAAAGCTCTGCTGGCCGTCGATTTCCACCAGCTCAAGCGGCCAAAGGAAACTGCTATTGGGCGCGCCGCGATGGACGGCATGGGTCAGGCGTTGGCGCAGTCCCGTATCAATCTGGGTGTAGCTGTCGTGATACCATTTCAGCGCAAAGCTGCCGCCTTCCAGCGAGACCGCATAGACAGAGCCCTGGCCGCCTTGACCGAGAAACGCATCGATAACGCCTTGGCGCGCGCCGGTGGCGTTTTGAAAGCGCGTACCGGGTGGTAATTTAGCCTGTGCTGGTCCTGCCATCGCCGCGCCTGCCTTGCCTACTGGCCCATATTGGGGATGACGGGCAGGCCGGCCATCTGCCAGGCTTCAATGCCCCCGCGATACCAGAAGACCGCTTGGTGCCCTAAAGCGGCCGTGCGCAAGGCGGCATTATACGACAGCCAGCATTGAATGCCCTGGCAGTAAAATACGATGGGAACCTGCGGGTTTCCGCCGGTGACTTGCATCAAGCCTTGCGCGAGGTCTTGCTGGACATAATCGTTAAACGTGCCCCCCTGGCCATAGAGCGGGACAGAATAGCTGCCCGCAGTGCCTTGAATCAGGCTTTGGCCGCCAAGTACTTCAGCCGTCACCACCGGCTGGCCGGATTGCAGCAATTTTTGCAGCGCCCCGGTCGTAATCACAAGGCCGCCGGGAATGCGCGTAGGTGTGGGCCCATGCGTTGCGCCATTCTGCAGGTATTGCTGCGGCGGTACGCCAAAATCCTGAGCTTCCATCTTCTCCGCCGCCGCCAGACGCGGGTCCACCCGTGGGCCTGGCGTTGGGGTTGGCGTCGGCACTGGCTTGGGCGTGGGCGTCGGCGTTGGTGTCGGTGTGGGCGTGGGAGTAGGTGCCGGTCTCTGCTGTTTGGGCCCTTTCTTCAGCTCTTTGCCAAACAGAACACCGCCGTCCTGCTGCGCCAGGGCCGGCGCGCAGGTCAGCGCAGCCACGGCTGCAGCGCTCACGCTCACAGTCAAGGCGCCGCGCAGCGCTTTTGAAACAGGTTTGTGCCGAAGTGACATGATAAGACCCTTTCGCCGGCGCCTTCCCAACACCACACAAAACGTGTGCGTATCTCAGGTCGGTGCCCACTCCTCCCCTTAGGCGCAAAGCAGCGCCCAACTGGGTCAAACCGTTTCATATCACCTGTGGAATGACAAGATATTAGAGGGGTTGTAAAGAGGGCTGAGGGTTACTTTCTTGGCAGCTAAATGCGCGCCCAGCAGCAAGGCGGTGCTTTTCAAATCCACGTTCAATCTGCATTCAGATTTGAGGGGATACCAGTCATGGGAGTATCGCAATTACTGCAGGTGTGCACAACGCTATGCGTCAAGTTTTACTGTTCACGTTTTTTGTGAGTGTCGCGGCTTTGGGTGCACCGGCTGTATGGGCAGACACCCTGAGCGAAGCCTGGTTCCGCGATGTTGTGGGCACTTGGGAGGTTGAAGGCCCGCAAGGCCCCGTCGAAATCGCTATTTGGGAGCGGCAGCTGCGCCGCGATAAGCCGTCCCAAAGCGCTTTTACCGTCTATCATGGCATCGCACGCACGCTTGACGGTGCCTGCGCTTATAGCTTTGAAGGCGAGCGCAACGGTGTTTCAGGTCATTATCCGCAGGACCAGGCCGCCGAGGATGTGCATCTGCGTGCCTATTTTGGTGTACCCATCGACAGTGGAGAGTGGTTTACGCAGTTTACTGACCCCAATGACCCAAAGCCCGTGTGGAATAGGCGCGACCCCTCCACCGCGGACGCGCAAGTCAAATGGGCACAGCGCATCGACACGCGCCGCCGTGCATGCGTAGAGCGGCTGGATGATTTTTTTCTCTATCCCCAGAGCGAAAAGGGCCCCTGGGTTGCGGAGCTGGAGTACAACCTGCGCAAGACGACGGGCCGGTCCGGCAAACGCATTAAAAAAGTGGCGGCCTCAGCCGCCATGCAGACCCTGATTCAAAAATACAAAACCCTGAACGCCGGAAGTGCGCGAACCCGGGCGCGCTGGCCTTCTGATCGCGATTTGGCGGTGATTTTAAATCCTGCTGTTGCCCCCGGCGCGGCCCCCTCCATCAACAGCCAGTGCAATCAAAAGCGCATGGCCGCCGCCTATCGGCTGGCGCGGGAGACGGGCTATGCCAAGCTGGAAGCCCTCGCGGTTGATGACAAGACGGTGGCTGTCACCCAGCATAAGCCCCGTGTTTCCATGAAGGGCCGGCCTGCCAAGGACGTTGCGTCTTATCCGAAAGCCTCTGGCCTGGATTGGGAGGCGCTGTCTCTGGTCGGGCACCTGGGCGGCCAGCCGGAAGCTGTCTGCCGCTCCGCCGCAGCGCTGGATGCGTTTTTACAGCTCAACGAGACCCAGCCAGCCCTCGCCGCAGCTGATTCCCCCAAAGTGCTTGAGACCTATGACGGCCTTTACATGGTGGACCGCCATGGCGTGGGACGCGTGGTCATCAGCAAAGCCTTTGGCGGACAGAGCTACATTGAACGTGTTTTTGGCTCCAGCGGCGGCGTCATGCCCGGGGACCGGACGCATGCCGTGACTGAAAAGCCGGCATCTGGCACACTGATGGTGCTGCCCACCATTAAAAACGTCACAACCGGGGAGGTGACGACCGCTGGCAGCGTCATGGCGCCGGACACCATCCGTATCGCAAGAGATCAGATGGCCAGTGATTGGCTCAAGGGAGATGCCTATGTGGGCAAGATCGCGCCAAGGCAGGACAATATCTGCGTCGCATGGAAGCGCGATATCTCCTTAAAAGCGTGCGCGCGGCGGGCCAGCAAAGCCAAGCGAACTAAGGAAGTCTATTTCCTCTCAGACAAAGCCCTTGCGATCACGACCTTTAAAAACATGTCGCCAGATCCCGATACCTGGACACCGTCTCTGGCAACAGATGACTGCAGCGAAGGGCCGTTTTGTGGGCCTGGCGGTTCAAAGCTGCTGCGCGCTATTTACATTGGTGATGATGAAAGCGTGCGCCGTATTGAAGC
>JBCCDR010000024.1:0-14096 GCA_039030675.1 Pseudomonadota bacterium
AATGCCTTCCTCAATGACGAGGCCTTCGACCTGGTGGAACAAGGGCGTGTGCGTCGCATCACTGTCGGAGCGATAGGTCTTGCCCGGCGCAATGATGCGGATGGGCGGCTCCTGGCTCAGCATAGTGCGGATTTGCACGGGGCTGGTGTGTGTGCGCAGCAGCATGCGGCTGCCGTCTTCCTTCTCTGGGAAATAGAAGGTGTCGTGCATGGCGCGCGCGGGGTGGTGCGCGGGGATGTTGAGCGCGTCGAAATTGTGGAACTCGTCTTCAATCTCAGGGCCCTCGGCCACATCAAAGCCCAGGTCGGCGAAGATTTCAGACAGCTCATCCATCACCTGGCTCACCGGGTGGATGCTGCCATGCAGCGGCGGGTCCACCGGCATGGTGGTGTCCAGCGTCTCCGCCGCGAGCTTTGCATCCAGCGCAGCCGCCTCCAGCGTCGTTTTGCGCGCGGCGATCAGGTCCGCCACATCTTTTTTCAGCGCAGTGAGTTTGGGCCCTTCCACCTGGCGCTCTTCTGGGCTCATCTTGCCAAGCGTCTTCATCAGCGCGCTGACAGAGCCCTTCTTGCCAATCGCGGCGACGCGGATGGCCTCTAAAGCATCCAATGTCTCTGCGGCGGTGATTTGGCCTTCGATATCGGTTTTCAGTTGTGCTGCGTCGGTCATAGTCTAGTGCAGTCCCCGTCGCTCCAGACTTGATCTGGAGCCTGGTTCACAGTGTGGCTCAACGAGATCCCGGATCAAGTCCGGGATGCCGGTCATCCTGGCGGCTAACCGACACAAAAAAGGGCCCCGAGAGGCCCTTCCTTAGCGCTTTTCTCACCGCTGTCTAGGCAGCTTTTTGATCCAGCGCAGCTTGGGCCTGATCAACCAGGCTTTTAAAGGCTTCCGGCTCGCGGATGGCGAGGTCGGAGAGCACTTTGCGGTCAATCTCGATCTCAGCGAGTTTCAGGCCATGCATAAAGTTGCCATAGGTCATGCCATGTTCGCGCGTGCCCGCATTGATGCGCTGGATCCACAAGGAGCGGAAATTGCGCTTGCGGGCCTTGCGGTCGCGGTAGGCATATTGGTTGGCTTTATCGACCGCTTGGCGGGCGACGCGGATGGTGTTCTTGCGGCGGCCATAATAGCCTTTGGCCTGCTCAAGAACCTTTTTGTGTTTTGCTTTGGTGGTTACACCACGGCTTGGACGTGCCATCTGTCAAATCTCCTCAAGCTTAGCGCGAATAGGGCATGTACTGCTTGACGACTTTTGCGTCAGCGTCAGACATGACGGTGGTGCCGCGCAGCTTGCGGATTTGGCTGTTCGTGCGCTTGATCATGCCATGGCGTTTGCCAGTTTGGCCGCGTTTGATTTTGCCAGAGGCGGTGAGCTTAAAGCGCTTCTTCGCGCCGCTCTTGGTCTTCATCTTGGGCATTTTGCTTTCATCCTATCAAAGGTTTGCTTAAGTCAGCCGACATGGCAGCCCGAACTGGCCAGCCCGCTGTTGAAGGCGCGGTTATACGGATTTAAGCGTTAAAGGCAAGAGCCTTCCCAGATTCAAATGCACCAGCCAGATGGCTGGCGCACATGGCCTTTCCTCGGTTCTTAAAACTGAAAGCCAATGGAAGCCGTAATGGCCCACGGATTGTAGTTCAAATCCAGAGCCCCAGCATTGCCAGTGAGCGCAATAGAATCAACGCGTGTATGGCGAACGCCGAGACCGCCGGTGAACCCACTGTCATAATACCATTTCACGCCCGCAAGAAATTGATAGGCAAAGCTATTTCCATCAAATTCGAAGCTCTGGGCCCCCGCACTCAAGTCTGCATCCACCTCTTCAGCAAGGCCAACGCCAAAGCCCACATAAGGCACAAAGGTCGCAAAGGAGGTTTCAAGCGCGGTGATGTCATAATACCCGTTGGCAAAAAACATGAGAGACGCGTAATCGCCGCTCGTCACTTGCGTCAGCCCCGGTGTTGAGAGGCTATTGACGCTGTTGCTTCGGTAGCTCAGCTCAACTTCTGCCCTGAGGGGCCCTTTGAAGGCATATCCCGCTGCGAAGCTGCCGAGCCACCCACTTTTTAAGTCCGTTGAGCCCTGTTGAAGCGCCCCTTCTAACGCTGTGAAGTCGCTTGATGGGCTTCCCGCTAGCGATAGCCCTGCGGTGAGGTCAACATACGGCCCAACCGGGTCTTGTGGGGCCTGCGCCTTTGCAATTAGCGGCGCAAGGCAGAGGGCTAGGGCGATGCGGAGGGTGACCAGCTTTCGCGCTTTGAAAAACATGACGTTTCCTTTCGACTAATTTGGAATTGTCTTGTCTTATGAACAAACAAATCGCTGGAAATGGCCGTACGGAAGGAAAATGCATGAACGGTCAACCCTATGAATGAGCGGTAAAATTTTGAAGCACAGCACGCACTCAGTCGGTTCTTACTTTGCGATATCTGGCGCGGCGCTGACCCTTTTGCTGGTCCTTACTGGGCCTAGTTATGCGCAAGGCTTGTCCCTGTTTGAGGCCCTGGTTTTCCACGCGGTCACGATCTTCGCGCCCTTGGGCATGGCTGTGGCGTTGGCCAGCTGGGCCCTTGCGCGCATCAGCGGCCAGGTCTTTAAAGTCTGGACCGTGCTAGCGCTATGCGGCGCAACCGCGGCGCTCTTGAGCAGCCCATTTTTGCTGCTGGCTGAAATGGTATTTGAGCCGCTAGACGTGGATGGCGACCAACCCCCCAGCCCGCAAAACATCGTAGAGTTTGCTTGGCTCTCCTTGCAGGAAGCCGTTGAGGCATTGCCTGCTGTCACAGCAGTGTGGCTCGCCCTAAATGTGGCCGTGAACTGGATGCTGGATGAGCGCGCTGAAGAGCCAGAACGTCGCGGCGAAACGAGTGCGCCGGTGTTTAAGTATGTGCCTGCCCGCCTTGGCCGGGATGTTGTGTCTCTTGTGGCTGAGCAGCACTATACGGTTGTGCGCACAACCACAGGCTCAGCCTGTTTTCTCTATGCGCTGCGCGACGCGATTTCAGAGCTGGAACAAGCAGGATATCAAGGCATCCAATGCCATCGCAGCGCGTGGGTGTGCTTAGACCACGCAAAGAGCATTCGCCACGATGGGCAAAAGTCTTGGGTCGAACTGACTGACGGGTCGCGTGTCCCAATCAGCCGGCGCAGGCGGGTCGCTGTCAAACAGGCCCTCGCTTAGCAGGCTTTCTCTTGCTTATGCGTCACGCGCCAAGCCTAGCGTTTGCAAAAGTCAGCGCTCGCAGCCCATTCATACATGCGGCCCATATAGGTGATGGGCGCATCGGGGGTTTCGCTCCAGCCGCAGAGCTTCAGGCCATCGGTTGTCTGTTTCATGAGCGTGACGACATGGTTCTCCCCGCCCATGGCTTTGCCGCCATGTTCAAAGTCTTGATTTTCAAAGGTCTTTTTGCCGGTGGCAAAGGCGATGTCCCAGCGCATGGCGACGACGACGATGGCATAGCCCGCTGGCAACGGCCTTATTTGCGGGTTTGAGAAGGTCAGGCGGACTTTGTCGTGAAAGCCTTCATTATGGGCCCAATAGGCAGTGACCTCCTCCCAGCTTTCAAACACATGGGCAATCTCTTCAGCCTTATAGAAAATGGCTGGGTCCGTGCCATCCCAATGGCTGGCGATGGCGGCGCCATCATTGGCGGACCAGGCGGCGGAATAGCTGCTGAAAAACTGGGTGAGCGTGTCAACGTCCATGATGGGGGTGCCTTCTTGTCCATGCTAACGCTTTTGCCTGGTGGCGCGCCCTGGCTGCCTGCGCTAGAGGCTTTCCACATAGCATGTAAGAAGGAAAAGCCCCATGGATGTGTCTGGTTTAGGCGTTGTGGTGACTGGCGGCGCCAGCGGCCTTGGAGAAGCAACAGCGCGCGCGCTGGCAGCGGCAGGCGGCAAGGTGACGTTGTTTGATTTAAACGATAGCCGCGGGCCAGAGGTCGCCAGCGACATCGGCGGGCATTACGCGAAGGTCAATGTCGCGGATGAAGCCAGCGTTTTGGCGGGCCTCGATTCGGCGGAAGGCGCGCATGGCGCCACGCGGGTGCTCATCAACTGCGCCGGTATTGGCCCGGCCAACAAGACCCACAAAAAAGGCGAGCCGCATCCCATGGATGTGTTTCAAAAGATCATCGATGTGAACTTGGTGGGCACGTTTAATTGCATCTCCAAAACAGCTGCCCGCATGGCCATGGCAGAGCCGGTCAATGCAGAAGAGCGCGGCGTGATTATCAACACAGCCTCGGTTGCCGCCTATGACGGCCAGATTGGCCAGGCGGCCTATTCCGCCTCCAAAGGCGGCATTGTCGGCATGACGCTGCCCATCGCGCGGGACTTGGCCCGTGACGGCATCCGCGTGTGCACCATTGCGCCGGGCTTGTTTTTAACGCCGCTGTTTGAATCGCTGCCGGATGAGGCCATCCAATCTTTATCTGCCTCCGTGCCCTTCCCAGCGCGGCTGGGCGCGCCAAGTGAATATGCAATGCTGGCGAAACAAATCGTGGAAAACCCCATGCTCAATGGCGAGACCATCCGCCTGGATGGCGCCATTCGCATGGCGCCGCGTTAAGATTGGAGCTTGATTCAATGGCCTCTCCCCTCCCAACCAGCCGCCGGGCGGTGGTGTTTGAGACTTACGTGGAAGATTTCGAGGCCATGGTGGCCGGCTTGCGCGTGGAAGAGCGCGCGCTGCCAGCGCTGAAAAAGGGCCAGGTCTTGGTGGAGATGGAGGCCGCGCCCTGCAACCCCTCTGACCTGATGTTCATGCGCGGGCTTTACGGCGTGCGCAAGACCTTGCCGGCGGTGCCCGGCTGGGAAGGTGTTGGCCGGGTGATTGCCTCCGGCGGCGGCTTCATGGGCAATATGGTCAAAGGCAAACGCGTCGCCGTGGGCAGCCAGGATGACAATGGCGGGACCTGGTCCAGCCACATCATCACCCAGGCCAATGCCTGCTTGCCGGTGCCAGAGGATATGGCGCTCGGCAATGCCGCCAGCTTCCTGGTGAATCCCTTCACAGCCTATGGCTTCATCGACCAAGCCAAAGGCAATGGCCACAGCGGCATCGTGCAAAATGCGGCTGCCAGCCAAGCGGGGCGCATCCTCAATGCCATCGCTGCCAAAGAGGGCATGACTGTTCTCAACATCGTGCGCCGCCAGGAGCAGGTCGATTTGCTCAAAAGCCTGGGCGCCACACACATCCTCAACTCCAGCGATGACGGCTTTGAAGACACGCTCGTTAAAACAATCAAAGACCTGGGCATCACCATTGCCTTTGACGCCGTGAGCGGGCCCATGACCGGCCTGTTATTCAACGCACTGCCACCGGGCGGCACGGTCTATACCTATGGCGGGCTAGACGACACGCCCATTGGCGGCATCGACCGCAAGGCGCTAATCTTTGACAACAAATCCATCACCGGCTTCTTCCTAGGCACATGGATGGGCAGCCGCAATCTCTTGCAGCTGAGCAAAGCCGCCAAGAAGGTGGGCCAGCTCTTCAAAGACGGCGCCATCGAGACCACCGTGCAAGGCGAGTTCAAGCTCGATGACGTGCAAGAGGCTGTACGGACCTATGCAGCCAATATGACCGGCGGGAAAATCCTGCTGCGGCCTTAAAGGATATAACGGCTTAAATCGCTATCGACGGCCAGGTCAGAGACTTTGTCCTTCACATAGGTCTCGGTAATGGAGACCTGCGCGCCGGCCATGTCGGTGGCGTTGAAGCTCACATCATCCAGCAGCCGCTCCATAATGGTTTGCAGGCGCCGCGCTCCGATATTCTCAACGGTTTCATTCACATGGGCTGAGATACGCGCAATTTCTGAGATACCGTCGTCAGTGAACTCAAGGGACACCTCTTCGGTTTCCATGAGCGCCTTGTACTGCTTGACCAAAGACGCTTCCGTCTCCGTCAAAATGCGCTCAAAGTCCTCCTGCGTCAGGCCCGCCAGCTCCACCCGGATGGGCAAGCGGCCTTGCAGCTCTGGCAGCAAATCAGAGGGCTTTGCCACATGGAACGCGCCTGAGGCCACAAACAAGATGTGGTCGGTTTTGATGGTGCCGTGCTTGGTGGCAACGGATGTGCCTTCAATGAGCGGCAACAAATCGCGCTGCACGCCCTCGCGGCTGACGGAGCCGCCACGCACATCAGAGACGGCGATTTTGTCAATCTCGTCAATGAACACGATGCCGGATTGCTCGGTGCGGTCGATGGCTTCGCGGACCACAGCGTCTTCATCAAGCAGCTTATCGGATTCTTCGGCAATCAACACGTCATAGGCATCGCCGACTTTCATCTTGCGCTTCTTGGTGCGCTTGCCCATGGCGCCGCCGAACATGTCGGACAGATCAATCATGCCCATCTGCGCGCCGGGCATGCCTGGCACTTCAAATTGCGGCATGCCTCCCGCATCGGCCACCTCAATCTCCACATCGCGGTCGTTGAGCGTGCCGCCGCGCAGCTGGTCGCGGAATTTCTCGCGCGTGGAGGCGGAGGCATCTTTGCCCACAATCGCGTCGAGCATGCGCTCTTCCGCGGCCATATGCGCTTCGTCTTTCACCTCAGCGCGTTTCTCCTCACGCACCATGGTGATGGCGACTTCCACCAAATCGCGGATAATCTGCTCCACGTCGCGGCCCACATAGCCCACTTCGGTGAACTTGGTCGCTTCGACCTTTAAGAACGGCGCTTCGGCCAGCTTTGCCAAGCGGCGCGAAATCTCAGTCTTGCCGCAGCCGGTTGGGCCAATCATCAAGATGTTCTTAGGCTGCACCTCTTGGCGCAGGTCCGCATCCAGCTGCTGGCGGCGCCAACGGTTGCGCAGCGCGATGGCGACAGCGCGTTTGGCATCGGCTTGGCCGACAATATAGCGGTCCAATTCCGCGACAATCTCGCGGGGCGTAAAGTTTTTCATATGTCGAGTTTTTCTAAAATCACGGATTCGTTGGTGTAGACGCAGATATCGGCAGCCACTTGCATGGCTTTGCGCGCGATGGTCTCGGCGTCCATGTCCGTGTCCATCAGGGCGCGGGCGGCTGAGAGCGCATAGTTGCCGCCAGAGCCAATGCCGATGACGCCATCCGGCGGCTCAAGCACATCGCCATTGCCTGTGAGAACCAGCGACACGTCTTTATCAACAACCGCCATCATGGCTTCCAGGCGCCTCAAATAGCGGTCTGTCCGCCAGTCCTTTGCCAGCTCAACAGACGCGCGCATGAGCTGGCTGGGGAAGCGCTCCAGCTTATCCTCAAGCCGCTCCAATAGGGTGAATGCATCCGCTGTTGCGCCTGCAAACCCGGCGAGCACTTGTCCTTTATGAATGGGGCGCACCTTGCGCGCATTACCTTTAATGACCGTTTGGCCAAGGCTGACTTGCCCATCGCCGGCAATGACAACCTCATTGCCCTTTCGCACGGACAAAATGGTTGTGCCGTGCCAACTCTCCATCGTCATACAGATTCCTAAATCGTTGTATCAGCCAAGGATATGGGCATAGCCGGGGCGCCATACAAGAAAGGCAAACGCCTGGCCTGCTGCCAAATCTTTTAAAGGAGGGGACAGCAGACCAGGCGCGAGGGAGAGACCTTCAGAGGTTAGGGGAAGACTAGATGGCAGCGCCTCCCCACAGAACCGAATAGGCTTCGCAGTGCACCAGGACGCTGCCATAGGCTGCTAAATCCACGCCTTTGGGAACCACATATTCCTGCGCGCCTTTGGTGGTTTTCAGCTCGCCAAGCTTAATGGCGCCGCGGGTTGCGTTGCGGCCGGTAGCTGATTTTATCGATTGCGGGGAGAGAAAGACCTTCAGGTCTGGGCCGGAGCGCGCCTTAAAGCTGTCAGAGAAGACGATGACTTGCTGGTCGCCGCGCTGCTCAACACGGACATCGCCGCGAATCGATTTGGACTTTTTGACGAATTTTGCAGGGGCTTGAACCGTCTGGCTCTGCTCTGCGCCATCATGCATCTTCTCTGCTTGTGCCATCGGCACCATGAAGCAGGACAGTGCGACTGAGACGGCGGTGGACATTGCGATTTCGCGAATGAGTGACATGGGTTGAATTCCTTTATGCTGTTTTTTGGCCCCGTTTGGCCTGTGAAAGAACAGATAGCGGGGCCCGCCGGAAATAGCGAAACACGCTTGTTCACAGGCAAGTGCACGGCCAGTGACGGCCAGCACACGAAAATGTGAGGCCGCAAACCTTGCCAGCAGGGTCGTCCATGCCGTTACTTACGGGCGAGCACTATAAAGGCCGCGCCCGTGAACCAGCTGCACCCGATACCCCATGACACCGCTGCTGCTCTATCGCCGCAGCAAGTCGGCGCTTGGCCCATCCCAGCCCCGCCCCAAGACGGCACAAGCAAAAAGGCGCGTCTGGCCACCGCATTGGAGGAGACCGGCTGGATGGTGCCGGGGCAGACGGCAGGCGTGCATTGGGCCATCGGCTGTGTTGCCTTGGAAATCACCCAGCGCTGCAACCTCGATTGCACGCTGTGTTACCTCTCTGACCTGTCAGAAGACGTGCGCGATATTCCGCTGGAAGAGGTCTTACGCCGCATTGACCTGATTCATGCGCATTATGGCGATGGCACCAATGTGCAAATCACCGGCGGCGACCCAACGCTGCGCGCTCCCGACGAGCTGGAACAGATCGTCGCGCGCGTTGCTGCGAAGAACATGCGGGCTGCCCTGTTCACCAACGGCATCAAAGCGACACGGGCTTTGCTGACGCGGCTTAAAAAAGCGGGGTTAAAAGACGTCGCCTTCCACGTGGATATGACGCAGGAGCGCAAAGGATATGCCAGCGAAACCGCGCTGAATGCGCTGCGCGAGGACTACATTGCACGGGCGGATGGCTTGGGCCTGCACATCCTGTTCAACACGACAGTGTTTGCCGGCAATGTGGCAGATGTGCCCATGCTGGCGCGTTTCTTTGCGCAGCGGGCGCACCAAGTGCATCTAGCAAGCTTTCAAATGCAGGCCGATACCGGCCGCGGCGTGCTGCGCGAACGTCCGGGCAGCATCACACAGCGCGGCATTATGGCGGCCATCTCTGATGGCGCTGGCCATCCGCTGGCCTTTGACAGCCCCATCGTGGGCCATGGCGATTGCAACCGCTATGCGGGCCTGATTGCCAGTGGCGGCGTAACCGCACCCATTTTTGATGATGCCGCGCTGTTTGCAGACCTCTTTGCTGTGGGCGCCCACTATCGCTTTGACCGCTACCGCCCGCTTACGTCCATCAAGGCGGGCGCGAAGCTGTTTGCGCGAAACCTGCCCCTCGCCTGGCGCGGGGCGCGCTATGCCTTCCGCAAAGCCTGGGCCCTCAAAAAGGGGCTGCTGCGCAGCGGCGGGCGGCTGCATAAGCTCACCTTTTATATCCACAATTTCATGGGCGCTGAGGCCCTGGACAAAGAGCGCTGCGAAGCCTGCATCTTCATGACCATGACGCGTGATGGGCCGCTGTCGATGTGCGTGCACAACGCCCGGCGCGATGATTTCATTACGCAAGACATCCGCACTGCGCAGGGCACCTGGTCTCCGCTTCGCGAAAAACAAACTGCCCAGCCGCTCAAACGCCTGAAAGGCCGGCGCCGGGCTGCGTTTTTAGAGGCTGCAAGCGCGCCTTAAAAGAGGCCGGCCAGCAAGCTGCGCTGCTTCCACACCATCGCGATGCCAGCAATGACCATGAGCGCGGCAGTGATATAGCGATAGCGCACATCGGATATGCCGGCCAAAAGCCAGCGTGAGATGCGGTTGGACAGCACTGTCCCGAGCCCCACGATGAGGCCAGCGACCAGGTATTCCCGCGAGAGGACACCAAAGGCGAAATAGCTGAGCAGCTTGGCAAACTGCATGGGCAAGGAGATGGCGGCTTTTGTGCCCACTAGGCGCTCCTTTAAGATGCCGGCATTGAGGAAGAGCACGTTCATCACCGGGCCTGCCGCGCCCATCACGGCGCTCATGGCCGCCACGACGAAATAAACCGGCGCAAACAGCCAAGGCCGCACCGTCATCTGCGTTTTCGAGCGGCCGAAATATTCCTGCGCGATGGTGGTGATGAGAAACACGCCCAGCGCCAGCTGCAGCCAGTCCACCGGCAGGATGGAGAACAGATAGCCGCCCAAGGCCGCGCCTGCCAATGCGCCTGGCAGCGCCCAGGTGACAATGCGCCATTCAATATGCTGACGGAAGATGGTGACCCTGCCCAGCGAGCCCACCACAGTGCCCACGGTGACAACAGGGGCAGCCGCCTGCGCGCCCATCATGAAAGAGATGACAGGCACCAAGGTCATGGCGCCGCCACCGCCTGACAGGGTGGAAATCGTCCAGGTCACAAACCCGGCGATGAAAAGGCCGACATAAAGCATGGCGCGGCTTTAAGGACTTAAAACGCGCGGGTAAAGCCCAGCTCACCGCGATGGCGGCCATAGCGATAGAGGTCAATGGAGGAGGCATTGCGCGCATAGACATAGCGAAACACCGGCGCAAAACCCCAGAGCGCCCAGTCGCGCTTGGTGAGCGACAGGGTGCTTTGGGCAAATAGGTCTTTGCGGCGGCGACCGAACAGGCTTGGCACATCCCGGTAAAGCGCCGGGCGGATGTCGCCTTGCCAATTCAGCGTGACGCCCTTGGAGAACTCCCGCCCGATACCAAAGCGCGCGCCCAGCGCATGGTAACTGAAGAAGGCGTCGCGAGCTTGATTGGCCGTATAGGTCAGCCCGAATTGCGCAAAGGTTGCACTGGTAAACGCCCGCGAGACATTAGCGCCCAGCTGGTAGGTTTGGCTGTTGAGGCTGGAGAGCGCATAGTCCGTATGGCGCACGCTTACAAAGCTCAGCAGGCTCATCTTTTGCGACAGGCGCTGGCGCAGCGACACCGTGAGCCCGCCGCCGGCGTTAAAGCGCTGGCCGCCAAACCAGCGCGCGAACACTATGGGCTCCACGCTTAAAATCCCGCGTTTGAGCACCCGCTCTAGCGCTGGCGCAAACACCAAGGAGGCATCGTTAAAATCGGAATTTTCATAGGCCACATAGCCGCCGGACAGACGCATGTTGAGGCGGGATTTGGCGTTGAGCTGATGGCGGAACCCAGCGCTGGCATCGACGGCCAGGCCAAATTGCGACTGCGCGCGCGCTTCATCAGAGAGCTCAAAGGGCAGGCCAAACAGCTCGACACTGGCCGCCGCCGGCGCTGCATTGGCATTGCTGTCGGGCACCAAGCGCACTTCGAGCGCTGCCTGCCAGCCGCGCCTTAAATCAATTTCGCGCAAATACTGCCGCACATTGGCGCTGACAGCGCCTGATGGGGCTTGGGAGAGCGCTAAATCAAAGTGATACCTGGCGGCGGTGTATTGCTTAGTCTCAAACAGCAAGCGGCCAAGCTCTAAGCGCACGCGGGTGAGCGTGGGCTGGTCCACCAAAATGGCTCTTAAGATGGCGATGGCCTTGCGCGGCGCAAATTGCTTTTCCACCACCTGCGCCAGCAGGAACTGCCGCTCAATCTCCTCCGCGCCGCGGGTGCGCAGCTGCTGCAAAATCGCGTCGGCATCTTGGGCCTTATCATCCTCTAAGAGCCGTGCGGCCAAGGCGAGCAATTGCTGGGCTGTGACATCCTCAGCAACAACGGCCTTGTCAGCCAAAGCGGGCTGGGCAAGGCCTAAACACAGACACGTGGCCCAGAGGAGCAGGGCGCGGCTAGTTGCTGGCGCCGACAAAGACACCGGCCGCCTCGCCAAAACCTGTCAACCGGAAGGAACCGCCTAACTCTTCCGCATTGGGCCCAAAGAAAGCGCCATCGAAGAAGCCGGTGTTGGTGGCGGACACGCGGTTTTGCAACGTGCCAGAGAATTCATTCTCGCTGGCTGAAATTGTGCCAACGGCATCGAATGTTCCAAATGCGCGTACGGAGGCGTCGGTAATCGATTCGCCGGACATCACCAGCGTGCCGGATATCAGGTTGTTGCCAAAGTTCGCGTCGAAATTGGCCGTGCCGGACAGGACATGCAGGCCGTCGCCGGGGTTCCAAAAGCCATCCACAAAGCCGGAATACTGCGCGCTGTCCTGGCGAGGAATATCATTGGCTGCGGTGAGGATGCCATAGGTGAAGAAGGCGGTTTGGAACAGGACCGACGCGCCCTGGGTGGTTGATTCCTGCCAGGCCCCATAGCCAACAAAGCTCAGCGGCTGGGTGGGGTTATCAGGCCGCAACAGCGCGAAAATCTGGTCGCCGCGCGTATAGCCAGTGAACACATTGCTGCTTGCCGCCGCATCAATATCACCGGGCCCAAAGGTCTCCGTGCGCGAGATGCCACCTTGATTGATGCTGACGGTATAACTGTCATCACCCGCGTCATAATCGAGCTGAACCTGCGTGCCAAAATCGGCCTGCGCGGTGCTAAAGCTCGTCGGCGTGCCCGTGCCCACCGCCAGATTGCCAACGATGGCGACCGAGGCCGTCTCAAAGCTCTGCGAGACGACGAGATTGCTGAGGTCCTGGTTTTGCGTGGGCTGTCCTGGCCCAAGACCGCCGCCACCGGTATTGCCAGCAAAGCCGCCGCCACATGCGCTGAGGAGCGCGCTTGCGGTCAAGAGGAGAGGTCTTGGAGAGAAGGACGCGAAAGACATGGAGGAGACGACCTTTTTCAGCGGCGCATCGAGACACATTCAATGGCTGCTGAAGTAGGCGAAAAACATGGTTAAAGCGTTAACGATGTCTTGCGATAGGGCCGCGCCGCCTTAGTGCGCTGGCGCGCCCCGCAATCGGCTGAAAAGGCTGAACCCAGCGACAATCACAAGCCCCACAGCCAGCCCCACAATGGCATCGAGAAAGGCAACCACCACCCAGGTGACGGCGCCCGTTGCAACACCGATGACGTCAGCAGCCGCCTTGGCCGCGTGCTTGATGACCTCCTCCGGCATATGCCAGCCAAGCTCATGCACGCCGTGGACCAGAATATTGCCGCCGACCCACAGCATGGCCGCCGTCCCCACCACCGTGAGGATGTACAACACATAGGGGACGACTTTGACCATGCCATTGCCGAAAGACCGTGTGGCGCCAAGCCGGCCATTTTGGCTGAGCCACAAGCCCCAATCATCGGCCTTCACAATCACCGCAACAGCGCCATAGACGGCCACGGTAATCAGCGCGCCAACAGCTGCTAAAATCAGCGCTGCCTCCCACCACACGCTGCTTTCAATGGCGGATAGAGAAATCGCCATAATTTCTGCCGATAGAATGAAATCTGTCTTGATGGCGCCCGCGACCTTTTCTTTCTCCAAATGCGCGGCATCGCGCTGCTCCTCAGCGGTATCAGCGCCGTGGCTGTCGTGCGGGCTGAGCGCATGGACGATTTTCTCAGCCCCCTCAAAGCACAGATAGCACCCACCCAGCATGAGCAGCGGCGTGAGCAGCCAGGGCGCGAAGGCATTGAGCAGCAAACACACTGGCAACAAGATGACCAGTTTGTTGACCAAGGAGCCCTTGGCAATGGAATAGACGATAGGCAGCTCGCGCGCGGCCGGCAGCCCGACCACATATTTCGGCGTGACCGCGGCGTCATCAATGACCACACCAGCCGCTTTAGAGCCCGCCTTGGCCGCCTGGGCTGCCACATCGTCCAGCTGGGTCGCCGCCAGCTTGGCAATCGCCGCCACATCATCCAGCAGCGCTAATAATCCACTCACCTAAGGCCCCGTCTTGTCTCTATGGCTTTCCCCGCACTGCTTTGTTATAGCGCGGGCGTGACGATTTATAGGCTTTAGAGACGAAAGAGGCCACATGCGCACTGCAAGCGTTGAGCGGAACACCAAAGAGACGCAAATCTCAGCCACGATTAACTTGGATGGGACGGGCGGCTACGACATTTCGAGCGGCATCGGCTTTTTTGACCATATGCTCGAGCAGCTCTCGCGCCATGGCCTGATGGACCTCACGCTCAAAGCCGAAGGGGACTTGCACATTGATTTCCACCACACAGTGGAAGACACCGGCTATGTGGTTGGCGAGGCCATTGCCAAAGCCCTTGGCGACCGGCGCGGCATCACGCGCTATGGCCACGCCTATATCCCCATGGATGAAACGCTCAGCCG